>JAYVPZ010000458.1:0-14955 GCA_043757105.1 Aestuariivirga sp.
AAGCTTGCGACATGACCAAAGTCCTCCGCAAACCTTGAATCATCTTCAAACTGATTTGTGAACCCCCTTCGATTCACATCGACTATCCGACGCTCTAATCGGCATATCACCATAACATTGAGCACTCAGAGTTGTTAGATCAACAAGAGGATCGATGTGAATGGTCAGCGCGGTCAATACCCAACAATTATCTTTGCGTTATGGTAATCACATCGCACTTCAATCATTGAGCTTGGATGTTGAAGAAGGTGAAATTTTTGGTTTTCTCGGTCACAATGGTGCTGGCAAAACTACGACGATTAATATTCTCACGACACTCCTCGCGCCAACGAGCGGCCGCGCTTCGGTTTGTGGTCATGATGTTGAAAGTGAGAGCATGGCGGTTCGCCAAGTTATTGGCTATGTGCCAGAAAATGTACGTCTCTATGAAAGCCTCTCATCTTTCGACAACCTCATGTTCTTTGCAAAACTTTCGGGTGTGTCAGAGCCGGCATCGCGCATTTCGGAAACGCTCAAATTTCTTGACTGTTCTGAACTAGCGCCGCGACTGGTCGGTACTCTTTCCAAGGGGCTTCGTCAACGCGTCGGTTTGGCCCAAGCGATTCTGCATCGACCAAAAATTCTGTTTTTAGATGAACCAACATCCGGCCTCGATCCCCTAGGCATCAAAACATTGCGCGATCTTGTCACGCGGTTGAACCGTGAATTGGGAACGACTATTTTTATGAATACCCATCTGATCAGTGAAGTGGCTAAAACATGCACATCTATCGCAGTGCTAAATCAAGGCCAACTTGTGTATCAAGATACAATTGGTGCGGTGATGAAACACTTTGGTGATGATGCTGCCTTGGAAAGCCTCTATCTTTCTCTGGTGCCTTCCGAGGCCGCGTAAAATGAGCAGCGCTGGCAAAATTAGGGAGGTCGCTTCGGCAACATTGCGCAACAGTTTTCGCGATAAAACAGTTTTGCTTTTGACAATGCTTTTTTTGGGTATGGTTTTGCTTTCAGCTTGGCTTGGTTGGTCGGCCACCCAAACCATCAGCGCAATTTATCTGGCAGCTACAAAAGCCTTAGCAGCAAAGGGCGTTATCATTCCGCCTAACCCTGTAAGCGAAGGTTCAGCCCTTTCGCTGCTGCGCAACATGTCAATTTATATTGCCCTGCTCGGAAGTTTGGCGGCCTTGGTGTTTGGTCATCTTGCCGTCGCGGCAGACCGAAAATATGGCGTCATACCCTTGATCGCCACGCGGCCCTTGCCTCCTAATGTTTATGCTTTCGGAAAAATCGGAGCCATCTTTGCAGCAATTATTGGTCTCACAATATTTGCAGCTTCAGTGAACGTTTTGACCCTGCTCATATTGCCGGGGTTAACACTTGGCGCAGACACTTGGGGGCGGTTAATTGGATTTTACGGTGCATCGATTCTCTATATGTCGGCGTTTGCTTTGCTTGCTGCACTCTGCGCAGTGAAATTTAGAACGGAATCTATGGCGTTGCTCGTGCCGATTGCCATATGGTTGGTGCTTACATTTATTCTACCACAGGTGACCGCCAACATCAGCCCCATGGCAGCGCTCAATCCCTTGAGTGCAACTGCCGCTTTGCCGAGCGGGCCATTTTTTGCCACGACCGATGCACTGCTCGGTCCGCTGTCATTGTCTGAAGCTTATCGTTCGCTTTCTGCAGAATTGTTGCAACTCTCGCCTGATAATTTGCCTCGGCGCAGTATCTCATCTTCCCTTGCAACGATGATGGTCGCCAACATCGTTCTTGGTGCCGGATTGTTATTTTCAATGCGCTGTTTCGATGCCAGCAGGAGCGATTATAATGATTGACCGTTCATATCAAATTCGCACCCTTGCGAGAAAAGAAATATCCGATGCGGCGCGCAGCGGCATCATTTTGGCAGTAGCTGGGTTTTTGTTTTTGGCTTCGATTATTGCTTTAGGCGTTTCGGCTCAAGCACTTCACGCTGATGTCGTGGCCTATGATGAAGCCAAGGCGCTTTTGCTATCACTCGGCAAGCCAATTGATGCGCTGGTCGCACCAACTTATTTTCCGCTGCGGTTGATGCGCGGATTTATCGAGCAGATTGAAATTGTCGGAGCGGTGCTTGGTATTGTGTTGGGTTACCGCGCAGCGGCCATTGAGCGTGGGCGCAATACATTGGCAATGGTAATGACGCGGCCCATCAGCCAGAGCGTGTTTCTGGCTGGCAAGCTGAGCGGCAACAGTGTTTTGGTTGCAATCAGTTTGGCGGTGGCTTTTCTGGCTGGTCTGATTTCGATTATCATCATCGGCGGCGTGTCGTTCACCGGTGAAGAATATCTCAAGGTGTTCCTCTCATATTTGGCGGCTGTATTTTACACGTCGAGCTTTTTCATCCTTGGCCTTGTGCTGGCACTGCATGTGCGGCGGTTGCCCCATGCCCTGCTCTTTGCATTTGCAATCTGGCTAACGTTCGTTTTGGTAGCCCCGCAAATTGGTGACACGCTTGATCCTGACAACCAAGTTTCGGGCGGCGTGTTCCGCAAACTACACATCGCTAAGCCACAAGAAAAAGAAATTATGTTGTCTTTCTCCAGTTATGAAAGCCTTCGTAACGGCATTGAAGAAGCATCGCCAGCCAAACATTTCGAACGCCTGACCTTTGCACTGCTCGGCATAAAGGAAACCTACAACGGCTTGCCCATTCTGAAAATTCTCAATGAACGTTTGCGCGATCCAATTTCTCTCTTCCTGATTTTTCTTTCCATGGCCGGACTTCTGTTTGCTTGGCCCATCAACTTTACCCGCATTACCAAGGAGACTTAATATGAATCAACGATGCAGATATTTGCTAATCGCTGGAATTTTGCTCATGCCACATTTCAGCATGGCAGCGGGCGCGGACAATGATGGCGATGGCATACCTGATATTGCCGAACCTGTTTTGGGAACCGACCCGCTGAATGCTGATACCGACGGCGATGGTGTGAATGATTTGAAAGATAAAACACCAACATTCAGTGAAAAATTACTTTCAACCGATGGGAAGCCAACTGGTTTGATATTTACGGGCAAAGTCGAAGACAATTTTGATCCTAAAACCAAACTGGATGTGGATGATCATCTTGAGCTTGAGATTAAAAACACAGCGGGCGCAGAACTTAAAAACTTAACCGCCTACTACTCCATCAAAGATGATGGCACAGGAAAAACTGAATCCTATTATGTGCCACTTGCTGGATTAACGATCAAAGCTGGGCAATTAACTGCCGTGCATTTTGATGCCAGAGGTGTTGACGGACACTTTCGCGACAATCCAAATTCATCTTATCGCAAATCAGAAAACGCCAAGCTGTTTACGGTTCAATTGGCCGCCGAAGGCTTTGCGCCCGTGCAAATCGAGATTCATAAAGATAAAGGCGGCGCTGAAAAGAAAGATTGATATGCCGAGAAAAAGACTTAAGCGTCAGGCTCTTCAGTTGAATCGAGATACTCGTTCAAATGTTCGAGATTTTCAAACCGCATCCAGCCTTCGTCTGTTTCAGCTTCGACAGTCTCGTCTGATAAAATGCGCGCTGGACGGCCGCGGATGATCTTTTCTTCAACCACAAAAAGGTTGGGATCTGCGTCAGCAACTTCCTGATCAGCTTCGGCAACGACGGCTGCTGCTGCTGGCACTTCTGAATGCACTGGTTCTTCATGATGTTCTGGTGTCGAGAGGCTGTCTATGCCGCCCAAGGCTTTCTTAATATCGGCCTTGGCTTCATCTAGCGCGGCAATTGTGTCAGCAACACTTGATTTTGATGATTCGACTGCCACCGCAGCCGAGGCAGCTACTGCTGCCGTCGTGCCAGCTGCTTTGCGGCCAAAGCCTGCTGGAATTTGCACAACTGGTGTTTCAACAACTACAGGAACTGAAATTTCAGCATCACGGTTACCGGCTGATTTGCGCGATGACCGCAGCGCATCAATCACACCACCCAGTCCTAAACTCAAAATGCCGCCGACCAAAAGGAGGGCAGCTGTATCAAGCTTTACACCCCAAACGTCCATGCGGCCCGGAGACAATACGGACATTAAGCCCAAAGCAATGCCCGCTGCCGCCAATAATACGCCAAGGATCCACATTAGTTTCGACATCGCATTTCCCCTCAAAACCGAATCAAACGGCCAAATTTTCAATTTTTGATTGAAGCCTGACTCGCGTTAACATTTTGTGAAGCATAAACTGAACAATTTCAAGCTTCGAATATGATTTTTGGGGCTGGTTTTAGGCCTTTGCCGCCCTCTAAACTGGCCCAAATCTGCTTAGCGATGACTACGTAGGTCGCCGTATGGGGAGAATCAGGTCGGCTGACGACAATGGGTTCGCCTGAATCCGAGCGTTGGCGCAATTCCAAATCCAGCGGAATTTCTCCCAAAAATGGTACTTCCAGTCTTTCCGCTTCGGCGCGGGCTCCACCGTGCGAGAATATTTCATGGCGCTTGCCGCAGCCATCGCAGATAAAATAGCTCATATTCTCAATAATGCCGAGGAGTGGCACATTGACCTTTTTAAACATGTTGATGCCTTTGCGTGCATCAAGCAGCGCTAGGTCTTGCGGTGTGGAAACAATCACGGCACCTGATAACGGTGTCTGTTGCGCAATTGTCAATTGGCTGTCGCCAGTGCCCGGGGGCATGTCGATCACCATCACATCCGTTTCTGACCAAGAGACTTCGCGCAATAATTGCGTGAGCGCCGACATGACCATTGGCCCGCGCCAGATCATCGGTGTGTCTTCATCAACCAAAAATCCAATTGATGCCACTTCAACGCCAAAGCGCGACATTGGTTTCATGCGCTTGCCCTCTGCGTCGCTTGCTTCTGGTTTACCACTGATACCAAAAAGTTTTGGCATGGAAGGCCCGTAAACATCTGCATCCAACACAGCAACACGAAGACCGAGTGATTTCAGCGCCAGCGCCAAGTTAATTGCCGTGGTCGATTTCCCCACTCCGCCTTTACCAGACGCAACAGCAATCAAATGCTTCACACCGGGGATTCCGTTGCGTAGGGCTTGGGCAGAGCTCACTTTTGGCCCAGGTTCGCGGCTTGGCGCTCGTTCGGCAGTTAACGCAACAACGGCTTTGCTGACACCTGGAATAGCGCTCACTGCTTTTTGAACAAACGCCTGAAGCTGCTCCATGCTCTTCATATGTTGCGGATCGGCGTTGAGTGCAAACATCACTTGGCCATTGTTAATCGCGATCTCTGACACAAGCCCAGCGCCTACAATATTTCCGCGCCCATCTGGAGCAGCAATACGTTTAAGTTCAGCTAGCACTTGTTCTTGGGTGACTTCAGGCATCCTGGTTTCCGATTGATAAATACGAATGGATCGCAGCTATAGTGGCTTTCACAGGGGGCTACTAGTGTGCAAAAATTGTCTCAATATTTACCTTCCTTACACATCGCCTATTAGCGATTTTTTGATAATTCAGAATTTGATTTTAATCAGGAACAATCAGCCACGATGGTTGACTCGAGTTTTGAAAACGGCGACCAACGACAGAACTTCCATTTTGTGGAACATCCTGCCGTTCGCAAAAATGTAGTGGCATCGCAGTTTGAAGACTCGTTCCCACGCGAGACTACAGTGCTATGGCAAAAAGATATTCTCGAAATGTTTTTGCGCAACCAATTGCAGTTGGCACCGGCCATGCCACTTTTGACGATTATGTTTGGTATTACTGTGATGAGCTGGGTGCCGATGATCACCGCGCTTTCTTGGTTGATCGCAGCACTTGGCTGTAATGCCATTCAGCTTTTTCTGTGCCAATTGTATTTTAAGCAACCACGTACTGAAGTCGAGAGTCATTATTGGATTGGAATGATATCGGCGTCTGAATTATTTCAGGGAACGTGCTGGATTGTCCCTCTATTTGTGTTCTGGCCCTATTCAAACGCCTTGCAGGGCGAGTTTATTATTTCTGCGATCATGGTCATAAGTGCAGCTCGATTCTTGCTGGTCAATAATTTCATGCCCGTCTTGGTCGCTGGCACATGTGTGATGACCCTTGGCGTCGCTTATCGCTGTGCGTTTGAAGCCAGTTCTATTTATACAGCCCTCACTGCCTTGATTATTACGCTTGAGGCATTTTTCCTTTTTATTGCGCGGCAGCTGCAAGATACGGCTCGCGATATGATTATTTTTCGCAAACAAAAAGACGTCCTAATCAGCGAGTTGCAGATGGAGCGTGACCGTGCTGAATGCGAAAAGCAAAAAGCTGAAGCCGCAAACGTCGCAAAATCATCTTTCCTCGCCAATATGAGCCACGAACTGCGCACGCCACTCAACGCCATTCTTGGATTTTCTGAAATTCTTGAGCGTGAATTATTTGGCCCAATGGCCAATGCAACTTATAAAGATTATGCAGGCGACATTCATAACTCCGGTCAATATCTGATGGGTTTGATCAATGATATTCTTGATATTTCACGCATCGAAGCAGGCCGACGCGAAATCCGCGACGAACCATTCTTGCTTTTGGAAGCGATGGAACACGCTGCTCATTTGACGCAAATGTCGGCAGCAGAAAAAGAAATCACAGTTGCATATGATATCCAGCCGGGCACTCCAAAAGTCATGTGCGATCTGCGCGCCGTCAATCAGATTGTAATTAATCTTTTAACCAATGGCATTAAATTTACACCGAAGGGTGGGATGGTGACGATGTTTGCGCAGCGCACAGCTCAAGGCACAGTCGAATTGTGCGTTAAAGACAATGGCCCCGGCATTCCTGAAGATGAAATTGCCCAGTCTCTCGCAGCATTTTCGCGCGGCAGTTTGGCGACCAAAAAAGCCATTGATGGTGCAGGCCTTGGCCTTTCA
This sequence comes from Aestuariivirga sp., assembly GCA_043757105.1. Classification (GTDB taxonomy): domain Bacteria; phylum Pseudomonadota; class Alphaproteobacteria; order Rhizobiales; family Aestuariivirgaceae; genus Aestuariivirga. The sequence goes on from JAYVPZ010000458.1 coordinate 6,867, forward strand.
ATAGTGAAAGGCATTATGGAGCTTCACGGTGGCAGTGTTGCAATCAAAAGTAAGCTTGGTCAAGGCACCGAGGTTATTTGCAGCTTCCCAGAAAAACGGGTTCTTTCGGGGCCCCGCGGTGAAATTTTAGCGGGGCCATCCATCCAATCTGAATCGCAACGCCAGCTGATTTCTTTGACGGCTTAATCAGTCCTTGTTTGCAACACCAGCGCTGGCAAAAGTGGCCATATTGTTGTGACAATTGACGGCGGCTTTAACAATGCCAGCGGCTAATGCGGCACCAGAGCCCTCGCCCAACCGCATCCCTAAATCCAACACTGGTTTCTTGCCAATTTTCTCCAACAATTTTCGGTGCGCAGGTTCAGCCGAGCAATGCGCGGCAAGACAATGATCAAGCGCATGCGGATCAAGCTTGAATAAAACAGCAGCGGCAGCCGTTGCCACATATCCATCAATCAGAACTGGCACACGCTCCATACGCGCTGCCAAAATGGCACCAGCCATTGCCGCCAATTCGCGCCCCCCTAAGCGGCGCAGCACTTCCAGCGGATCGCTCAAATGCGCTTTGTGCAATTCAATTGCGCGGCGAATAGCATCAGCTTTGCGTTTCACACCTTCAGCATCAACGCCTGTTCCTGGCCCAACCCAATCTTCTGGCGCACCACCAAACAACCCATAAGCCAAGGCCGCCGCAATTGTCGTGTTGCCAATGCCCATTTCACCGATGCACAGTAAATCACAGCCACCAGCAATCGCCTCCATGCCATAAGCAAATGTGGCGGCACAATCTTTTTCGCTGAGCGCTGCATCCTGCGTAATGTCGCCCGTGGGTTGATCCAACGCCAGTTCAAAAACCTTCAAGCCCAGATCAAAAGTTTTGCAAATCTGATTAACAGCCGCTCCACCACTTTGAAAATTAGCCACCATCTGCGCCGTCACGGCTTGCGGATAGGCGGCAACATTTTGCGCCACCACGCCGTGATTGCCAGCAAACACTGCAACCACTGTACGTTCAACACGCGGCGGATAATTGGTTTGCCATGTCGCCACCCATTCGGAAATGCTTTCGAGTTGGCCAAGTGCACCGGGCGGCTTGGTCAGTTGAGCTTCATGGGCCTTAGCCAGTTCCGCATTTTCTAAATCTGCCTGTGGCATTTTTTTGATCAATGCACGAATATCATCAAATGGCAGGCCGGTGGTCATTTCAGTATCTTTCCTTTTTGGTGGTTAGCCTGCTAGTGGTGGCGTCTCTAACACTTTATAATGGCAAGTCACATTGAAATTTCTCCATGAGCGACACTTCACCTCATAGCCCCGAAACGGGAGGGCGCTTTCGACCGATTGCCGAAATTCTGGTCAGCCTTCGCTTCCTCACGCGCATCCCCATCCCTTTTATGCGCACCATTGATCCGCCAAAACTGGCGCAATCCATGCGGTTTTTTGGCATTGCCGGTGGATTGATCGGGGCGTTAAGCGGCCTTGTTCTCGTAGCGCTAAACCACTTGAATTTACCCCCGATGATGGTGGCAATAATGGCCTGTGGGTTTGGCTTGGTGCTCACAGGTGCCCTCCACGAAGACGGGCTGGCCGATAGTGCAGACGGCCTGTTTGGCGGGCGCGATCAAGAGCAGCGCCTTTTGATCCTGAAAGACAGCCGCATCGGCACCTATGGCGCTTGTGCGTTGATGATTGCCTTGCTGTTGCGCGCTTCCGCTTACATGTCGATCATCAGCTTACCAGCACTGTGGATTATTCTGATTCTAGCCGCGGTCGGCGCATTTTCGCGCGCCATGGTAGTTGATATGATGTGGGCCACAAAGCCTGCGCGTAGTGACGGCCTTTCAGTCATGGCGGGCCGGCCCGGGCGTAATAGCTCACTCTTTGCAATTCTAACTGCTGGTGCATTCACCCTTTATGCCTGCACCTTTATCCGCGCTGACACGGGCATCATAGCACTCGCTGCTGCTGGTGTTTTGACGGCCCTCATCAGGCGCAGCGCGATCCGCATGATTGGCGGGCAGACGGGTGATATTTGCGGCGCTGTGCAAGTGATCGCCGAGCTTGGAATGCTAGTCGCCATCGTGGCAACCATTGGTTAACCTTGCCAACAAGTTTAGATATTTTGTGAACCTTTCTTGATTGATCTGAACGCTAAACTTCATAACAGTATGGTGGAGTTTGCGATGCGTAATTCTGGTTTGTTGCCAAGTTTGTTTCTTTCAGCCTTGTTGATTGGCAGTGCAGGCTTGCCGGGCTTCAGTGCAAATGTGCCAGCCCAACCCACAATATCATTGATGGCGCTGACTGAACTCAAAGCAGGATCCTTGGGACACTATGTGACCAAGGCCACCATAAACAAAGCTGATATTGAAGTGATGGTCGATACGGGTGCCAGCGTTGTGGCTCTCAGTTATGAAGATGCACAGAGTGCCGGTCTTCGTCCAAACACATTAGATTTCAAAGTTCCGGTTTCAACTGCCAATGGCATCGTCAAGGCAGCGCGCGTTAAGCTTGACCGCGTGGAGATAGATAGTGTTCGTGTAGAAGATGTTGATGCAATGGTATTGCCTGCTGGCGCTTTGAATGGCACATTGCTGGGCATGAGCTTTCTGTCCAAACTTTCCAGCTTTAAATCCGAAGGCGGCATTTTAACCTTGAAGAACTGACGTTTGCTGGCCATAAGGCGGCGCTTGCGCAGCGCACTGCTTTGGCAATCAGGTTCAATTTATCTTTATGGATGATTTTCGTTTTCCCGATATTGAAACACCTTGTGTGAAGGTGTGTGTCGTCGATCCAGAAACCCAATTCTGCATCGGCTGTGGTCGCACGCGTGATGAAATTGCGGGTTGGATCGCCATGCCCCCCGCCACCCGCCACCACATCATCGAAACCCTACCCGACCGCATGGCCACGCTGACGTTACGCAAACGCCGCAAGGGCGGCAGGCAAGCAAGGCTTGCAGCATTGGATTGAACTAAGACGACGATTTAACTCGCCGCCTTAATTTCATTGTACTTACTTCAGAAATTCAATGTTCACCATCGGCAATGTATCGACTGTTCCACGGCTCCACTCGGCATCGCAAGTCTTGAGGGCAACAAGACCCTTATCCAAGAGGTAACCATCTTCGCCAATTGCTGCTTTCGACGTGAACTCTGTTACATATTCAATCATGCCCGGAACAAGGCCAAGGTGATCTTTCTTCATGTAGAAATACAGAAGGCGAGAACCTTTGTAGTTACCAAGCGAGATTGATTCATAAGTTGGTTGGTCACCCTCGATTGATGCGGCCTTCAACTTGTTCTTATTTTCCTCAAGAAACGAATATCCCAAAATGCCAAAAGCATCTGGATTTGCTTCAATTTTCTGGACAATCAAATTATCGTTTTCGCCAGCTTCAACATAAGCGCCATCGGTGCGCACTGTCTTCCAAACGGTATCGAAAGCCGCAACGTCTTTGGCGGCTAATTCAACCAAGCTTGGAAATTCTTCAGTGCCTTTCTTCAGGTAAAGCTCGGCAAAGCTATCGCGTGTGCCTGATGTTGGCGGGGGGCCGAGCACTTCAATCTTTTTGGCAGGCAGTGCTGGATCAATTTCGTTCCACATTTTATAGGGGTTGTCGATGAGCTTGCCGTCCTTGTCTGGAACTTGTTTGGCAAGAGCTAAAAAAATCTGCTTTCTTGTCAAATTTAAATCCGCAGCACTCTTGGCCATCACAATTGTCAGACCGTCATAACCAATTTTGAATTCAGTAATGTCAGTCACGCCGTTTTTATTACAGATTTCAAATTCAGCCTTTTTGATTTTGCGTGATGCATTCACAAAATCTGGTGTGTCTTCGCCAATACCAGCACAAAACAATTTCACACCGCCACCTGTGCCTGTCGACTCGACGATGGGTGTTTTCATACCGGTTGATTTGGCGAAGGCCTCGGCGACAACAGTCGCAAATGGATAGACAGTGGATGAACCCACGATGCGAATCTGGTCGCGGGCGAGGGATGGTGAAACTGCGAGAGTAAGAAATGACGCAGCAAGCAATAAGCGTTTCATTCGGTTGATTTCCTTGTTGAGTTTGCAGAACAGTATTTTACATATTTTTTTAACAACTGTGCGAAGCCTGTCATCAAAACAAACTCCGCACCGTGATGTCGTTAGAAATATGATTAGAAGGCGTAACGTGCGACGATTGCTCCGGTCAGACCGTCGCTGATTAATGGCCTGCTGTCGTCAACCCAATCGCCTTCCACACCGAGCGTCAGATATGTCATCGGCGAGTAATAGATGCCACCGACGGCTACCAGTTCTTCATGGTCACCCGCTGTGCTATTCGGCATTGCTAGAACTGGAGCACCTGCTGGCGAATTGCTGATTTTTGTCCAGCCGCCACCAAAGCCTGCGCCAATCGTGTCAGTGATTGTGATACCAACCGAACCAGATAATTTGATCGACTGTGTGCCGTTGTGAAGTTCGCCATATTGTGCGCCGAAACTCAATGGAACACCTTCAATGAAATTGAGCTCAGTACCAGCACCAATCAAATATTTCACACCTGTTTGATCTTTGATAGGCAGATTTACCGCACCGTCTTCACCCCAATATCCACCTGAAACTTCGAAGCCTACGACATCACCGGCATAGACAGCTTTTGCACTGACACCGACTGCATCATCATCCGCATTCAGACCACCAGCGCCTACGCCGCGCGTTGCATCATGCGCGCGAACTTGCAGGGTAATTGGGCCGCTGGCATATGATAGACCCGCAAACGCATTGTATGCGTCTCTGTCAAAGAACCCGTTTCCAGCATTTTCTGCACGAATTCTGCGGTTTTGCACGATCCAGATACGGCGTGTATTTTTGTCGATGCCATTTTCAATGCGGCCCGCATTGCCGCGGCCCATTTCAAGTTTCATCGCATCAGAAAACTGCCAGAAGCCAATCAGACCGTCGTCTCTCAGAGCAAAGCTGGCAGCGTTTGTGGTGCTTTCTGCAATGTCCCATTTTGCTTGAATAGTGGCACCCACCTCACCAAGTGCGGATTGCACCGAGCCTTTTACGTTCACGCCGCCTTCAACGTCAAAGTCAGCTTTATCATCACCGTTTGTTTTGACTTTGCTATAGATAAAGCCGGTCTTGATATAGCCAGTCACCTTCAAATCTACGAATGGTTCTTCGACAGCTGAATCTGTAGCAGCGGCATCTGCAGTTGGACTGACAGAATAACCTCTTGGCAATTGCACGGAAGTTTGGCTCAATGCAACGCGTGGATTAAGTGCTGCGATAACTGATTTCAGGTCTGCAAGCCCATCAGCATTTGCAATTGTCGCATACGATGTCAAAGCGGCTGATGCTAGTAGTCCAATCTTGATATTTCTAAACATTTCGTTTTATCTCCCAAAAGTTTGAGAGCCCCTGTCCCCTGAGTGACTAAGCGGCTTTTCGCGGTCTTCGCGTGACGCCTTATTTCGGATGAAATTAACGATCTATTAACAGTTGTGTGACGGTTATAGAATTTTTGTCCTTCATCAAATCGTCATGAATCCGTTGTGTCGCTATGGCAATTCCGGCTTCGCTGGGTCAAATTTGACTTGGGCGGGAACAGATTAAATGGAGAAACATCAATGAATATTCGTACAATGGCACTTGCCGCAGCTTGCTTTTTATCTTTGACGGTTGTGGCCGAAGCGGCTTGCGTCATTCACTATAACCGCACCGCCTGCCCAGGCAAAGAAGCTGAGTCCTATTCAAAGTGCAATGGCACTAAGGAGTGCGACAAAGAAGATACATCAGCAACCTCTGTGGCTGCTTGTGAACAAGTTGTAGCAGCGGCTTGTGCAAACACTCGCCTCACAATCACCAAGTCAAAGGTCATTACAGGCAAGTTTAACGGCAAGCCACTTCGCGGCGGTTCAAATTTCTGCGCATCGAACCGCGCAGATTTTAACCAGTGTTCAAAATAAAGCGTAATACTGCAAAGAGAGGCGGAGGTTGGGCTAGTTGATTTGGTCTAATCTCCGCCCAACCTTGATATTGGGTAAAAACTCACCAGAATTGGCTCGCCCCAATTAAAATAAAACTCTTGTCAAGTCTTTTTCACTACTGCAAATGTGGATTGATTTCCAGCTTCGGTCAATACCGTGTCCCAACGTTCATTTTCATGATCGGCTCAAAACTCATAGTTGGGGCGGTATTGTGGAGTATGCTCAATATAGGCAGGTTCACCGTACGGTGTCAAGATTTATTTCTATAATATGAATTTAATTTTTAAGCTGCCTGTTTTTCCGCCTGCGCTTCCACCACATTTAGTGCATGTTTCACCACTTCAAGCCCAGCACCAGCCTTGCACCCTTCTGTCGAAAGCACCTGCCGCCACATGCGCCCGCCCGGTTGCGCGTGATAAAGGCCCAGCATGTGTCTTGTGATGCGGTGGAGATATAGCCCCTCGCCCAAGAGCTTTTCGATATAGGGCAACATGGCCATCACCGCCTCCCTGCGCGTTTTCACGGGCGCTGGCGTGTTGGCAAACAGCGGGTCAACCTGCGCCAATGTCCAAGGATTATGATAGGCCTCGCGCCCCAGCATCAGGCCATCCAAGGTTTCAAGGTGGTGCATTTCACTTTCAATATTCACCAATCCGCCATTCAGCGAGATGTGCAAATGCGGCATTGATGTTTTGAGGCGGTGCACCCGGTCATAATTCAGCGGCGGCACTTCGCGATTTTCCTTAGGACTCAAACCTTGCAGCCACGCTTTACGGGCATGCACGATAAAAGTTTCGCAGCCCGCTTTCGCCACGGTTTCGACAAAATCTTGCAGCCCCTGCTCTTCATCTTGCTCATCAATTCCAATCCGGCATTTCACGGTGACCGGAATTTTCACCGCGTCCCGCATAGCCGCCACACAATCTGCTACCAATTGCGGCTCGGCCATTAAGCAAGCCCCAAAATGCCCACCCTGCACCCGGTCAGACGGGCAACCGACATTCATGTTGATTTCGGTATAACCAAAATCTTCGCCAATCTTCGCAGCCTCGGCCAACCCAGCTGGATTGCTGCCGCCCAATTGCAAAGCCACAGGCTGTTCGCCTACATCAAATCCAAGCAGCTTATTACGATCCCCACGCCGCACCGCCTGCTCCGTCACCATCTCGGTATAAAGCAGCGCATGGCTAGAAAGCTGACGGTGAAAGAACCGGCAATGCCGATCCGTCCAATCCATCATGGGTGCAACGGCGAAAGATTTATGTTTGTAATTCAATATTTTACCCTTGCAACTCAATCAGATAATCGGCGAATTCATTTGGCCGAACTCCATTGTTCTAGACTGGCCTAATTCCCGATCTATTCATTTATCACAACACTAAAGCACCGTGCGAACCCGCCAGAGTTCGGGAAAAAGTTCGACTTCAGGCATGCGCTTCAAATAGGATGTGCCGCCTGTGCCACCCGTACCGCGTTTGAAACCGATGACTCTTACAACCGTTGTAACATGATTGAAGCGCCAGCGCCGAAAGTAGTCTTCCAAATCAACAAGCTTCTCAGCAAGTTCATAAAGTTGCCAATGGGTTTCCGGTCGCTCATACACATTCCGCCAAGCCGCCATGACGGCTTCGTTGAAAGCCATCGTAGCACTTACATCGCGTGACAAAATTTCTTGCGGCATGGGGCTACCTTGGCGCGCAGCAAAGCGCAAGACTTCATCATAAAAACTTGGCGTTTGTAATTCTTGTTCGAGTAAAGATTTCACGGTTGCATCATGCGCATGGGAACGCAGCATGGCATGGTTACGGTTTCCCAACATGTATTCAATCTGGCGATATTGCCACGATTGAAACCCTGATGATTGGCCGAGATGCTCGCGAAAATGCGTGTAGTCGCTGGGGGTCATCGTGCGCAGCACGTCCGAAGCGTTGTTTAATTGCTCAAAAATCCGCGAGACACGGGCCAGCATTTTCAAGGCTCTCTTGACTATTTTGTATTGCTCTACGAACCGCCTCTGTCGTCGTGGCGCTGCCGTGTAAAATCTGTCCCATAATGCTTCCCTCCATTCAGGTGACAATATCACACCATCAAATGTCGGGACTGAA
>JAYVPZ010000459.1:0-3731 GCA_043757105.1 Aestuariivirga sp.
ATCATCGGGGAAACAAAAGCCAGCGGCACCGAGATTATGTAAGCAACCAGAGATATTTTTCCCTTTCGGTCGGAACCAATGGCCTTGGCAATATCTGAATCTGGCCCATGCGAGCGGAGCGCTACGGCAATTCCAATGGTATAGCTAATGGCACAGGCTAAAAGATTTAAACCGTAAAGTGCGACAGGCACGGTGGCAAAATGGTTCTCGCCCATCCATGCCGTAGTAAAGGGAATAAGCGATAAGCAAAATAACAAAAGATTGTTGGCCCACAGCATACCGCCCGTCACATGTTTAATGATTTGAAAGAAATGGTGGTGGTTTACCCAATAGATAGCGATGTAAACAAAGCTCAATACATAAGACAAAAAAGTTGGCCAAAGCGGCAGCAAATCAGACAGCTCAGTGCCGTGAGGCGCTTTCAACTCCAACACCATGATAGTGATGATAACGGCTATAACACCATCCGAGAATGCTTCGAGACGACCTTTGTTCATATTGAATCCTTAGAATTGTTTCGGCAAGTTTGCTTCTTTCAAAATTGCATTTGCCGTAGCACGAGATTTGATGCCGTGGTCAACTGTCAACCTCTTGCCTGTTTGCGCATGCCACCAGATTTCATGGTCGCCTTTGCCTTGCCGCTTCAATTCTAATCCGGCATTTCTTAAAACAGAAGTAAGATCACGATAAAAATTGGCCATCTAGGCGGCCATTGGATTTTTCATGCATTCGGTAGAACTGGCAATAAAGTGAACCGGAATTTCACTCAAATCGAAGGCTACTACACCTTCTTCAATCAAGTCTTCAATCATAGAAATAACTTTTGGGCGCAACTTTTCAAGAGTGGACGACTCCGCCACTAAGCCAGGAACATCAGCACTTGTTGCCACCCAAACTTCGGCCTCGATATCCCATTCTGCTTTTACGACAATGATGCTCATGATTGCAGCGTATCACCCAGAATGTCTGGAGTCAAAAGCCTCGAATTGAAGGCACCGTCAGCTCAGAATTTCCCACGCGTAATTTCAACAAATACCACACCACTGCCACACCAATGGCCTTGCTTAGCAACTCCATAATGAAAGCAGCCGGCGTGTAATAGCCCGCCAGATTTTGGAAAATTACAGTATCCAAAGGCACCGAAGCAATGCTCGACCAAAGAATACGCTGTTGCAACGGCCACTTTGTAAACGAATAGATCGCCCAGTCAGCCATTTCAGAAACAGCAAAAGCTGTGATGCTTGCAAAAGCGAGTGAGAATGCAATTGTTGGATCATTCGTCCATTTCACGACGAAGTAAGTCAGAATGCCAGCAAGCGCAGTCGCAATCAAAACCTTGTGGCCGATTTCGCGTTGCGCATAATCACGCAACACGAAAACGAAACCCACTACGATATTCGAAATGTAAAGAATGCCAATTGGGGTTGTCCATTGTGTAACGCCTTCGATCGACATTGATGGCGTGAATAACCAGTTCAAAAGAACAATCGCTAACATGTAAAGAACAACCCACATATCAGTATTCCTTATCCTACGATTTCTTTGGCAGCAAAATTTTGCTTAATTTCCTTCTTGGCGTTTTCAATGCTGTCAGAACCATGCACTGAATTTTCGTCAATCGACTTGGCGAAAGTTGCACGAATTGTACCTTTTGCTGCATCCTTCGGATTTGTGGCGCCCATGATGTCGCGATATTTTATAACAGCGTTCTTGCCTTCAAGGACTTGCACCACGATCGGGCCAGATACCATGAATTTCACAAGATCTTTAAAGAACGGACGCTTGGCGTGAACACCGTAGAACTTTTTGGCATCAGCCAATTTCCACTTCACACGCTTTTGCGCAATAATGCGCAAGCCTGCTGCTTCGATCATGGCGTTAATACCGCCGGTGTTGTTCGCCTTGGTCGCGTCTGGCTTAATGATGGAGAATGTACGTTCTAGTGCAGGTGATTTTGCCATATTGTCCTCGAGTTAAAATGAATGAACCGCCTATTAGCGGCGGTTCACTCTCGAGGCAAGTGGTAGGTTCCTATCGCTGGCTCAACAGCGGTGTAATACGCGCAATTGAAACACGGCGATTTTCTGGTTCAGCATCCGCAGTTGGAATTTTCAAGAAGCGTTCGCCAAGTCCAACAGTACGCAAGTTCTTTGCAGGGATCACGTAATATGAAACCAGCGCACGCTTGATTGATTCAGCCCGAAGCTTCGAGAGCTTTGCGTTATATATAGCAGAGCCTGGGGCATCAGTATGACCCTCGATCAAGAAGACTTCATTTGGATATTTCCTCACGATTTTTTCAATGATCGCTGCAATGCCGTCCAAATTTCCCACCTGCTCATCGCGTATGAAGGCCTCGTTGTATCCAAAGCGGATGGTGTCTATTTCGATACGTGAGATTGAACTACGCAATTTCGGTTGAGTTGCAATTTCATCAACCTTGTAGCGCTGTTTCAAATTATCACTAAAGCGGCGTGGAGGAGCCACCAACACATCTTCCATCTCGTCATAGTTGATTTCCGCCGCAAAAACGTCGCGTTGGGGCCTATCGGAAAATTCATAGTCATTTGTTATTTCAAATGTATCCTCTGAGGCCCGAAGCGCCAATTCAGCTTCCCGACGACGCCGATCCTCAATCAAACGTCGACGCAGAATAGAACGGTCACGTTCGACGGAAGCCCGCCAATAGTCGCGATAAGACGAATCATAGCCATCATTCGATTGCGCATCGCCAAAAATTCGAATTCGGATTTGCAGCTCGGACACATTCAGGTTTTCTGCTGGACGCCTGTCGCGAAGAACTTGCTGAGGCGGAGTCAGAACCGTGATGATGTTTGTGGTATTGATTGTAGTGTTGTTTGTCGTGTTATTGGTTGTCGTAGTTTGGTCTTGCGCTTTTGGCGCAACACCGGGTGCAGCTGGCGGTGGATTGGCAGCTGCTGCTTGGGCATTTTTCAATTGCTGAGCCGCTTCAACCTGCGCAACGCGCTGACGCAACATTTCGCGCTCAACTTTTAGCTTCGCACGGACAGCCCTTTCGGAATCGCGCGACAACTCATTAGCAGTCATCAAATCGCGAATTGCGTCTAAGCGCTTGCGGAAATCATCATCACTGATTTTGGTCAGATCACTCTCATCTGCCAAATAAGCTTGCGCTTGTTTCTCCGATGCAGGGTCTACAATATTGCTGTCTAATGCCTTCACATCAGCGACCGATGGCGCAGCAACTACTGGCGGCGGCGCAGCCACAACTACCTCCGGCAGAGGTTTTGACTCAGGCGGCGGTGGGGGTGGCGGAGGAACTTCCTTCAACACAGGAGGTGCTTGAGCAACCAGCTTTGGAGGTGGCGCTTCAACGACGACTGGCGCTGGCGCCGCCACAGCTTCGACTGCCAGAGGCACTGCAGGAGGCGCTGCTTCGGCTAAAGCCTTTTTGCCTGCCGAATTCGGCGTTTCTGGTGCAGCCTCAACGGCGGGTGGCTGAGCGGGCGCAGCTTCCGCAACCGGAGCTTCCGCTACTGGTGGAGGCGGCGGTGCAACCTGTGCGGCAGCCTTGTCCTTTGCGGCCTTATCTGCTGCGGCTTGATCTACGGCAGCTTGATCAGCGGCGGCTTGCTCTTTTGCTGCATTGTCAGCAGCAACTTTTTCGTCGGCTGCTTGCTGTTGTGCAGCTTTCTTGGCCGCAATTTTCTCTGCTGCCGCCTGCTCCTTGGCGGCTTGATCAGCCGCTG
>JAYVPZ010000460.1:0-14722 GCA_043757105.1 Aestuariivirga sp.
AAAGGATGCGGCATGGCAATCACCTCCGCGCATATTGAATCACGTCGCACCTGATTTGGGAATCAAATTCGACTCAGGCAGACCATCCGAGGCTCTAAATGTTCAAAGCGGATGGTCATGAAAGGCATAAAGACTTCCAAGTGCGTTCAAACGCTTTTTGCTTGTGACCCATATAGCGTTGGCTTTCACGAAGAGCGCGTGGGTGCATTGGTTCTATCTAGCCGAAAAACAATGTTTTTGATCTGAAGACATTGAAACCCAGATTTAAAGCTGTGACTCGACAGATAAGATTAATTTAACGCGAGCGTCTCGTTTAGTCAAAAACAGAATTTCCCTTGGAACCGACAATGCATAATTGGCGAGCAAATGGTCTCCTATTGATCGTGGCTTTTATCTGGGGCACCAGTAATGTGGCGCAACAGAATGTGCTGCATTATTTGGGGCCTATCACAACGGTGGGCTTGCGCTGCGTGTTAGCCAGCCTTGTTATTTTGCCGTTTGTTTGGCGGTCGAAAACCGAAGTGTCGTGCATCTGGGCTTCGGGCAAATGGTTGATCATATTGACCTCAATATTATTTGGGCTTGGAACAACACTCACGCAAATTGGCATCGGCCAAACCAGCGTCATCAATGCTAGTTTCTTCATTAACACGTGGACGGTGATGATGCCGTTTTGCGTTTGGGTGGCGCTTGGTGTTCGGCCAACGTTTATGATCTTCCCTGCCGCTGGTTTAACACTGTTGGGCACCTGCTTGATGAGTGGCGGAACGCTTAGCGCTTTAAACAGCGGAGATTTATTTTGTCTTCTTGCTGCTCTTGTCTATACATTCTGGGCCATTTGCTTGAGTGAGTTTATGCGCAAATTTGGCAACGCATATTTAATTTCACTGGCCCAGTTTCTGATCATTGGTTTTGTCTGTTCAGCATTAGGTCTGTGGTTAGAGCCGATGAGCTTTGTTGCTCTAAAGTTGGCAATGCCTGATTTAATGTTGATTGGTATATTCTCAACTGGGGTGGGCTTTGTGTTGCAAGCCGTCGCCCAAGCAAAGACTTCGCTGTGTGTGGCCGCCATCATCCTCAGTCTCGAAGCGGTGTTCGGTGCGATAGCGGGTGTGTTGTTGTTGGGAGAGGCATTTACGTTAACCAGCTTGTCTGGCGCGGTTTTGATTTTTGCGGGTGTGGTTCTTGCCCAATTAACCAGTGAAGGCGCTCCAAGCCCCGCCCGAGACGCAGGTTCAAGCAAACCGTTCACGGCTTGAATCAAAATCTGATTGTCCCAACCAGATTTTTATAGATTTACGTGCTGGCCTCTCGGCAAGTTGTTCGTATTGTGCGTAACCGCGTTGAACACTGGGACCGCACGCCGCTTCAAGAACAAGAGTCAATCATCGGCCGTCATAAAATGTCAGGTGCTCCGATTGGTGCTAAAGATGAACATGCCGATCCTGGCTACCACTCTGATCCAACTGGCCAGCGCATCAATCTTGATGCCCATATTCGCTTAGCGAATCCGCGTACGCCGGAAACTGCGGGAAGCCGCATCTTGCGCCGAGGCTATAATTATTCACGCGGTGTAACCAATGCTGGCCAACTGGATATGGGATTGCTGTTTGTGTGTTTTCAAAGCAATTTGAATGCGGGCTTTCTGGCGATCCAAAAACGGCTTAACGGTGAACAATTGGAAGAGTACATAAAACCCGTTGGCGGCGGCTATTTTTTCGCGCTGCCCGGTGTTAAATCCAATACTTCATATTTGGCAGAACAGTTGCTGAACACATAAATTCTGTTTTGCAATTTCGCTTGTTCACCAAAACTTCCGTCACGGTTTGAGTTTTACTCTGATAATCGTAAACGCGCCCGCGTTGATTTTTTGAGTTGAAATATAATGTGATGCAACGCTGCGCCCGATTACATAAGTAATTTGCCCTTCAAACTGGCCGATGCTTTTTACGGCTTTTACAGCGGGCTTCACGGTAATGAATTTTGGAATGGTGCACATCCAATCCATATTCCGAAACATAACTTGGGTCCAATGGGCGCCGGGAACAGTTACGGTGTTGCCGCTGCCATCTTCTATGAATGGCGGCACGACGTTGGTGACCGCAAAAGTTGGAGCAACAGGTGGTTTTTTATATTTGAAACTGACGTATTCAAATCCACCTGACGCAGAATTTGAAATGCGCACAATAGAGTTTGGTGCGTTGCAGTTTGCAGCTATTGCAAAACCGGGTGCGAAAATGATGAGCAAAAAAGAAAATAGAAATTTGAAGTTGGACATAGCGGTGATCCCTTACATCTGAAGTCAATTGTGGAGACTAGCCAGATATAGGGGGTACACCGTCCGGTGTCAACACTTTTTTCCTAAAATATGTAAAAAAATCTAAGTTATTGATTTTAGGCTTTCTTGCGGAAGAAGCTTGGCAGCTTGGCTTCGCCAGCATCGGCCAAACGACGGGCGATGGACGTGGCTTTTTCCATCTGACCCTTTTCCAAGGCAGCAGTGGCGCTGGTGCTCATTTCGGTCAGCGTAGCAATTGAGGCAAAAAGCCTTCCAGCAGGTGCAGAGTCAGCCAATGATCTAACCTTTCTCAATGCATAGGCGCCAGAAGCGCCAAAACTCTCGCCGTCAAACGAGAATGTTTCAATCGAAGCCAACTTTGAACTCATTTACAACTCCACACACTTAACCGATTGCTTCAATCTTGACGTGTTAACGTTAAAAGCTGGTTAAAGCTGGACGCTTGTGTGAAGTGATTGTGGCTGGCTATAAGGCAGCAACAGAAATCTTCAGGAAAACTCATGGCTGGCCACTCACAATTTAAAAATATCATGTTCCGCAAGGGTAAGCAGGATAAGATGCGCTCTAAGATATTCTCCAAGTTGGCGCGTGAAATCACCGTTGCTGCCAAAGCTGGTGTTCCTGATCCATCGGCCAATGCCCGTCTTCGTTTGGCCATTCAAAATGCCCGCGCTGAAAACTTGCCCAAAGATAATATCGAACGCGCCATCAAAAAAGCGGCGGGCGCTGAAGGTGGCAATTTTGATAATGTGCGTTACGAAGGTTATGGCCCCGGCGGCGTTGCCATCATTGTTGAAGCATTAACTGATAATCGCAATCGAACTGCTTCAAACGTGCGCTCACATTTCACCAAGCTGGCTGGGCATATGGGTGAAACCAATTCGGTTTCATTTATGTTTGCCCGCGTAGGCGAAGTGACTTATCAGGTTGCCAAAATTTCTGTTGATGCCATTATGGATGCAGCCATTGAAGCTGGCGCTGATGACGTGACCTCGGATGAAACATCTCATGTGGTTACTTGCGCATTTGAAAGCATCGGCGAAGTTTCATCAGCGCTGGCGGTGAAATTTGGTGAAGCGGAAAGTATCAAAATTGTGTGGAAGCCAAACGTAATGGCCCCTATTGCCGAATTTGAAAAAGCTGAAACATTGATGAAGCTGCTTGATTTGCTGAATGAAGAAGATGACGTGCAGATGGTTTTCACCAATGCAGAAATGTCGGACGAGAACGCTGCTCGGCTCAATCCGGAAGAATGAGCAAAGTTACGATCATCGGCTTTGATCCCGGCCTTCGTAATACCGGCTGGGGGATAATTGAGTCTGAAGGTTCAAGATTATCTTATATTGCTGATGGTGCAGTTCATTCCGATGCCGACGCGCCGTTGGCGATGCGGCTTTTGCAAATCCACCAGCAATTGATCAGTGTACTGAAAGAATTTTTGCCGGATGAGGCGGCGGTTGAAGAAACCTTTGTCAACAAGGATGCAAGAGCTACTTTAAAACTAGGGCAGGCGAGAGGGGCCGTGATGCTTGCCCCTGCCATTTGCGACATTCCAGTTTCCGAATATGCGCCAAATGTGATCAAGAAAACTGTGGTCGGCGCAGGGCACGCCGAGAAAGATCAAGTGAAGCACATGGTCAAACTGTTGTTGCCACGCGCTGTGATGAAGACGGCGGATTCGGTGGATGCGCTCGCCATCGCCATTTGCCACGCGCATCACCGGGGCGCGCAAACTCTGGCCAAGATTTTGGCGCGTTCTTGACTTGTTCTTAAGTCCTCTTTAGCACTATGGATCATCAAGGGTGATTTTATGATCGGTAAATTAAAAGGCAGAATAGACTCGACTGGGCCAGACTGGGTGATGGTTGATGTGGGTGGGGTTTGTTATTTTGTGTCTTGCTCGGCCAACACGTTGCGCGCTTTGTCGCCTGTGGGTGAGTTTGGCGAGGTGCATACTGAGATGCTGGTGAGCCAAGATAATATCCGCCTAGTCGGTTTTGCCACGATTTTAGAACGGGATTGGTTTCGCTTGCTTCAGACAGTGCAGGGGGTGGGCACGCGCGTGGCGCTGGGCATTCTTTCAACATTGTCGCCGACTGAAGTCGGCAATGCCATTGCACTGCAAGACAAGGCGATGATCTCGCGTGCCCCCGGTGTGGGTAAGAAATTGGCGGAGCGGATGGTGCTGGAGTTGAAAGACAAAGTTCCGGCATTTGCGGTTTCTGAGTTGGGGCAAGTGGCTTCTGAATTATCTTCACCACGACCGACGGCAACGACTGATGCAGTTTCAGCTTTGGTCAATCTGGGTTATGGGCAATCACAGGCTGCGATGGCGGTTTCCCAAGCCATCAAGAAAAACGGAGATGATCAGCCTACGGAGCAATTGATCAGGCGGGCGCTGAAAGAGTTGGCGTTGGGATGACGCGAACGATTTTGAATGAGCAAGCCAAACCCGAAGACGCTCTCGATACTCATTTGCGTCCTCAGCGACTCGCGGAATTTGTTGGGCAATCCAAAGCCAAGCAGAATCTTTCTGTATTCATAGAGGCAGCAAAATCTCGGAAAGAAGCGTTGGATCACGTACTCTTTGCCGGCCCCCCCGGTTTGGGCAAGACGACATTGGCTGGGATAATGGCGCGAGAGTTGGGCGTGAATTTTCGGGCCACTTCTGGACCGGTGATTGCCAAGGCGGGGGATTTGGCGGCTTTGTTGACGAACCTCGAAGACCGAGATGTTTTGTTTATTGATGAAATCCACAGGCTTTCGCCCGCTGTTGAAGAAATTCTGTATCCGGCGATGGAGGATTATAAACTTGATCTGATCATCGGCGAGGGGCCAGCGGCGCGATCCGTGCAAATCGATTTGGCGCGGTTTACATTGATCGGGGCCACCACGCGCACGGGGCTTTTAACTTCACCTTTGCGAGATCGTTTTGGCATTCCGATCCGGCTTGATTTTTATTCGGATGATGAGTTGTTGGACATTGTTCAACGCGGTTCGCGCATATTGCAAATGCCGATCACGCCAGATGGCGCCATGGAAATTGCCAAGCGGTCTCGCGGCACACCGCGCATAGCGGGGCGGCTTTTGCGCCGTGTGCGTGATTTTGCTTCGGTTGATGGCACGGCGAAAGTTGATCGCGCTGCTGCTGATAAGGCGCTACGCATGCTGGATGTTGATCATGCTGGATTGGATGCGCTGGATCATCGGTACCTTAAATGCATCGCGCTGAATTTTAGTGGCGGGCCTGTGGGCATTGATACGATTGCTGCTTCGCTTTCCGAAGGACGTGACGCGATTGAAGATGTGGTGGAGCCTTATTTATTGCAGATGGGATTTCTCAACCGTACACCGCGCGGGCGCCTGCTGACGCATCATGCTTTCAAACATTTGGGGTTGGCGGTTCCACAGCGCAGTGAAATCACCCAAGGTGTTTTGCCGCTTGAGGGTGATGATGTCTGATTACGCTAAGCGATATTTTGAAGTTCGAGTTTATTATGAAGACACGGATTTTTCGGGTTATGTTTATCACGCCAATTATTTGAAATATGTTGAACGGGCACGATCAGAATACTTGCGCGAGATTGGCGTTAAGCAAAACGCTTTGTTTGCTGATGGCCTGACTTTTGTTGTGCGCCGCATGGATTGTGAATTTCTTCGGCCTGCAAAATTTCAGGATGTGTTGCAGGTTGAAACACAGCCATTGAATATGCGCGGCGCAAGATTTGAAATGATGCAAACTGTAAAGCGCGGTGATGAAATATTATTTACGACTTCTGTGATAGTAGCCTTGATTGATGGTCGTGGGAAACCAAAAAGAGCAACACCTGAAATGATCGCGCTGTTTTTGCAGGGTGCGTGAGTAGATAAGCATATTTCGGCGGCAGTAGTTATTTCGGTGACAGTGCTGGACTGCACCACGTAATCAGAGTTAGCAAATATTAAAGTTAAGTATAGCCTTGATGCAACCTCAAGTTTTGCATCTTTAAATTGAGAAAAAACCTTGATAAACATGAAAAGTGTCTTCCGAGGAAAAGTCTTTCTGGTCTGGATTTACACAAACCTCTGTTCGACGCTGCAGCGAAACAAACTCTGGGAGAAACAATTATGGCAACATTTGAACCTGTATTAGTCGGCCAAATCAAATCCACCGGATACACCAATTTTTTTAACCAGTTGGGTGCCAACATTTTAAACGTCAAGGCGGGCGCTTATATCGCTGCGGGTTGGAATGCGCTGCCTAATAGTCGTGACCAAGGTCTCATTTTTGAAAACCCCGTCAATACATTGGCTTTGCCATTCGCTAACAAGGGCACTTGGACTGTAAATATCGATGGTGGTGTTGTAAGCTACAATGCTACTGGATTAATTTTTTACAATTATCTCAGCGCAACCGCCAATGTATTGAACATTGGAGTAGATGGCGGTGTTGGCGGGTATGAAGCTGGTATATTTGCAAGCGCGGCTACAACCATTAACAATAAAGGCAATATCGCCGGCCAGTTTGGGATAGATTTTAATGGATTCTTGGATAACGAGACCAATGGTGGTCTATTGGGTGACAATGTACGCGACTCAATACCAGACTCCAACATTACGGCGGCCACGGTTCTTACAGTAACCAATTCCTTGGGTGCCGAAATCATTGGCGGGAATGTGCAAGGCAAGGCACTTAACGCTGAGGAGATCGTTGGCGTTAACAATTTCAGCTATGCCAAACTTACGGTCACCAACAACGGCCAAATCATCGGTGGCCATGATGCTTATGTCGATGTGAACAATGACAACCAAGATGACACAGGCTGGGGCGGCAATGCGATCAGCTCAAATGGTGGTTTTGCAGTAACCAACACTACAACAGGCGTGATTGAAGGTGATCTGTGGTCAGGCTGGGTTGGAACAACCTTGATAAATCAAGGTGTAATCAATGGATCCGTATACCGCGGGATTAGTGATCGTATTGTTCCTGACGGGTTCGGGGGACAAATACGATTCAATTCGATTGACGTCACCAACATACTCGATCTCAATCACAATGGAATATTCAGTGTTGCCGGTGGCGATGTGCTGGTATCTGCCGCTGCCGTGAGCACTTACAATAATTCAGGCACGATCAACGGCACATATAATGCTAGCTATGACAACAATGGCACTCCCAATGATGTATCCGATGATTCATACTCTCAGGTGGCCTTCAATCTCGGCCGAGGCAAAGATCAGATTACCAACTCTGGAAAAGTTTACGGTGACGTGTGGACGGGCGGTGAAGACGACACACTTACTAACTCTGGCCTAATTCAAGGCCAGATAGATATGAGTGATGGCAACGATACCGTTATCAACACAGCCACTGCCACAATCACCGGCAACTACAATCCGCAATCTGGGGCAACCGCAGGAACAACGGCAAACTTATACCACCAAGGTGTGAATTTGGGTGATGGCAACAACACGCTTACCAATTCCGGCATTATCGATGGTCATGTGGACGCGGGAGCTGGCAAGGATACCATTACCAACAATGCTGGTGGCGCTATTTTTGACGGTGTCTATGTGGGCAGAGGTGGCAGCGTTATTGTCAACAGCGGCACGATCTATAATCATGTTGGAGTTGACTTCGACCCCAACGACCTTGCCGCAACCGCGAATGATGTTGACAGTCTTACCAACAACCTAACGGGCATTATTTTTGACGGCGCATACCTTGGCGCTGGCAACAATATTGTTGTCAACGCCGGGCAAATTTATGGTGGCATTGGCTTGAAACAAGGTGACGACAAAGTCACCAACACGGGTACTGTCTTTGGGGGCGTCAATCTTGGTGACGGCAGAAACAATTTCACGAATAGCAAGGTCATTTTTGGCGACGTGAATTCCGGAAACGCGGGTGCCAAGATCGTTGTTGCTACCGTCATTACGCAAGAAATGATCACAAATAGCGGGACCATCAACGGTGGTATTTACACCGGAGACGGTGATCGAAAGATCGTGAACTCCGGCATTGTGTATGATGATATTATGACTGGCAACGGCTCAAACGGAACCGGCATTGACGATGTCACCAACTCTAAAGAAGTCGGCCATATCGAACTCCGCGGCGGTGATGATATTTTCACCAACTCCGGAATTGTTCGCAACGGTGTGAACATGGGAATAGGCGACGACACAGTTACCAATCTTGCGGCGGGTATTATCAGGAATGGTATCAATCTTGACGACGGCAACAACAAGTTTACCAATTCCGGACAAGTGCAGGGGGGTGTCAACGGTGGGTCAGGAATTGACACAATCACCAATCTAGCCACCGGCTACATTATTGGTTCAGTTTTTGCTGGTGACGGCAACAACATCTATACGAATCTAGGCCAGCAGAATGGCTGGTTCTACAGCGGCAGTGGCACCGATAAGGTGGACAATCAAAAGACTTTCTTCGGAAGCATTCTCACTGGTTTGGGAGGCGATATTGTTACCAACGGCACCGCGGGACATATCTATGGCCGGGTCATAATGTCCGACTATACGCTTGACTATTACGGCGACTTGATTGGAACGACCCCAAACTTGGATGGCGCCAACACGTTGAACAACAGCGGCATTATTGACGGTCGTGTGTTGGGTGGCGATGCAGTGGACACTATTACCAACAAAGGCTTCATCAATGCTGAGGTTCGCACTTTTGGTGGCAACGATATAGTTGACAATACTCTCGGCAAAGCAATCGGCGAAGTTTGGTTGGGTTCAGGCGACGACACATTCTCAGGTGGCGTCATTAACGAAACCGTCCATGACGAGGCAGGTGCAGACAAATATTTGATGGGAGCTGGAAACGACACGATCTTCGTTGAAACCGATGACGGCCAGAACAATATTTATGATGGTGGTGCCGGAATTGATACGCTCGATTTCAGCCAGGTCGCGACAGGAAACGGCATCACTTTGACCATGGCCAGCAGTTTAAATGTCCTCACGTCTTCCCCTAACTTGGTATTTGGATCTGAATTAGCAGGCAAGGCGTTCAACTTTGAGCACGTTATTGGCACCAGCAATGCAGACACTGTTGTCGGCACTGCTTTGGCCGACATCATTGAGGGTCGTGGTGGGGCTGACACAATTACGGGCGGCGGCGGCAATGACAAACTCTATGCAGGGGCCATTGACGGGAGTGTGGACACCTTTGTTTACAACTTGGTAGGTGACAGCGGCAAAACCGCAGCAACGCGCGATGTGATCTACCAGTTTGAGGATGCCAACGATGTCATTCAATTTAATGCTGCAACTTTCGACTTCAACGGAGTGGCTGCGGGAATGGGTGTCGGTACATGGCTGGGCTTTAATGTGGCCTTCACTGGCGCGCTAGGCGATATTAATGCCGTGCAGGTGGGTGGCCAAACGATTGTGCAAATTGATACCACCGGCGACAAGATTGCCGATTTTTCGATTGCACTCGATGGCGTTCACCTCAATTTAAGTGCGTCAGATTTCCTGATTGTTTGAAGTCTGCCACCAAATTAGACCTGACACTTAATGAGCCGTTTCTCAATTATGAGAAGCGGCTCAATATCGTTGACGAAACGCAATAGCGCCCCTTGCCTCAAGCAAATCTCGGAAAGAAATCGGTCTTAATCCGCATGTGCCCTACGCCTAATTCCTTCAACACGTTCTCAAACCGGGTTACCATCGCGCGCGGGCTGGAGATGTAAACGGTGCGCCCCCTACAGTGTAAGCGTCCGCCAGTCTACGCGAAGATTTTTTGACCGTTGTCTGGCGCCCAATTCCACGGGAGTAGTTCTTCGATGCGGTTGATTTTGTGGTCTGGGATACGAGTGAGAATATCGCGCAGATAGGCTTCGGGATCGATGCCGCCCAGTTTGATTACGGAGATTACGATTTCGGTGACAGTCCTGGACTGTAACCGAAATATGGGCGGGGTGACCAAAACACATTCCATCTGAGCTAGTGGTAAAAGTTTCCTGCTAACCATCCATTAACCATAAGGATTCAACACCCTCAAAACGCTGGTCTATAAAGCCTCTGGCGGCGGGGTGATTCGAAAAACAGTTGAATTGCCGTAGTTTTGACAAGTTTAGGCTGTTGAGGGGATGCAGCTTCCGGGGGGAAGATGGGCCTCTGTGCGGCCTTGAGGGACAAAGGTTTATATGGATCCGATTACGACTGCACCTGTATCAGCTGGCGCACAGCTTTCAATTTGGCATTTGGTTGCTCAAGCCTCTTGGCCGGTTTTACTGGTGATGATTGGTTTGGCGCTCGCTTCAATCTGGAGCTGGGCCATAATATTTGAAAAATTTTATGCGGTGCGGCGCATGAATGCGGCCAATGATAAGTTTGAAACTACATTCTGGTCTGGGCAGTCACTCGAAGATTTATATAGCTTAATGTCCAAGCGTGAAACCATGGGATTGTCGGCAATTTTTGTGGCGGCCATGGAAGAATGGAAGCGCAGCCAAGGCTCGGCCATGCGGGCTGGTTTTGCTGGCGTTCAAAAGCGCATTGAAAAAGTTATGGACGTGGCCATTCAAAAAGAAATGGGTGGGCTGGAATCGCGCTTGTTGTTTTTGGCGACTACTGGCTCGGCTGGGCCGTTTATTGGATTATTCGGAACGGTTTGGGGCATCATGACGAGCTTCATGGGCATTGCCAATTCACAGAACACCAATTTGGCAGTGGTGGCGCCGGGCATTGCCGAAGCATTGATTGCCACGGCCATTGGCCTTGTTGCCGCCATACCAGCGACAATTTTTTATAACATGTATTCGGCTGATGCTGGAAAGATTGGCACACGGTTAGAGAATTTCGCTGATGAATTCTCAGCCATTATTTCGCGCCAGCTGGATGAGCGAGCTTAAACATGGGTGCAGGTGGAGCAAGGGCTGGCGGATATACGAGACGCAATTCGCGCCGTCGGTCTTCGCATGGGGCCATCAGCGAAATTAACGTGACACCTCTGGTCGACGTGATGTTGGTGTTGCTCATTGTGTTTATGGTGGCCGCGCCTTTGATGACTGTTGGTGTTCCTATTGAGCTTCCGAAAACTGAAGCCAAGCCGATGAACCAACAGACGGAGCCTTTGACGATTTCAGTTCAGGCGAACCGCAAAGTTTTTATCCAAGAAACCGAAATTCCGTTAGAAGAACTTGCGGCCAAACTTCAAGCCTTGGCCAAGAATGGCAATCAGGAGCAATTGATGGTGCGGGCTGATACTGCCGTTCCTTATGGCGCTGTGATGGAAGTGATGGGGGTTTTGAATTCTGCGGGCTATAATAAAATTGGCTTAGTGACCTATCCAAAAGATAAGGCAGCGCCCGCAAATTAAATGAAGAAACCAGCCACCATATCAATTGGTTTACATGCTGCGATTTTGTTTGCTGCATTGGTTGGTTTTTCAGCACCTAAGCCTTTTGTGGTGAAACCGATTGAAGCTATTCAAGTTGATATCAGCACGATCAGCGATAAGACCCAGCAAATGGCGACTGCGAAAGAGGCACCGCCCACGCCTGCTAAGCCAGCGCCAAAGCCCACTAAGATTGTGAAGGATGTTCCGCCAGCGCCAAAGATGGCTGACGAAGTTAAAACGGCAGCGCGAGAGCCAGTGAAGCAAGAGCCGACACCGCCTGAGCCAAAAGTTGAACCAACTCCGCCAGAGCCACCACCGCCGCCGCCCGATGCGAAAGCTTTGAGTGACTTGTTGAAAAAGACTGAGCCTCCGAAACCCGTGGAACCTCAGCCACTTCCAGATGATGCTTTGAAAAAAATGTTGGATGAACAGCAGACTGCTGAAGATCAGAAGAAAGCCGACGAAAAGAAGAAGGCTGATGACTTGAAGAAAAAAGCCGAAGTAAAAAAGAAGGCCGATGAAAAGAAAAAGCGGGCCGAGCAATTAGCTGCGGCTGAGGCGGCTTTGCTGAATAAAATTCAAGGCGAAAGCACAGCACCTGCTAAACCTTCAAAAGATGAGGGCTCACCCAAGCTTGCGGCCAAAGACAATCAAGGCAATGATGCTGCAATGACGGCAACGATTATTGATGCGTTGGTCTCAAAAGTGAAAGGTTGCATGAATGTGCCACCCGCAGCGCGCGAAGCCAACATCGCTGTGCGCATTCATTTTCTGTTGAACCCAGATGGTTCAGTCGACGGTCAGCCTGAAATTCAAAGCATGAACAGCGATCCAGTCTTTGATGCCACGGCGCGCGCCGCTGTTTCAGCCATTATTGAATGTCAGAATTATGAATTGCCCAAGGATCAATATGAACTTTGGAAAGACAACACACTTGATTTCAACCCTAATCTTCTTTTTGGTACTTAAGGATTCGTCATTATCATGACCTCTCAGCTTCGTGCATTTTTAGTTTTCTTGGTTTTTGTTTTTACGGCGTCAAACGCGTTTGCTGTGAACGGCACAGTGTCGGGTGGTAAAATTGATCCCCTTCCAATTGCGATTGCCCCATTTATTTCTGGCGATGACACTGAATTAGCATCGACGGTGAGTGGTGTGATTGCCAATGATTTGGCGCGGTCTGGTTATTTTAATCCTTTGACACCTGACTCATTTGTTGAAAAAATTTCGAGTTTTGACGCGACTCCACAGTTTGAGAGTTGGAAGCAAGTGCAGGCCAAGGTCTTGGTTATGGGCCAAGTTATCAATCAAGGTGGCAAGGCGACGATTGCGTTTAAATTTTATGATGTGAACACAGGCGAGTCGCTTGGTGGCACTAGCTTTACGGCCTCACCCAAAGTGTCACGCCGTATAGCGCATAAAATTGCGGATTTGATTTACAAAAAAATTACTGGATTTGAAGGATATTTTGATACTCGTGTGGTTTATGTAGATGAATCTGGCCCAAAAAATCAGCGTATTAAAAAACTGGCGATTATGGATCAAGATGGTTTTGGCGCACGCACTTTGACCAATGGCAAAGACATTTTGTTGACGCCGCGCTTTTCACCAACCAGCCAAGAGATCACATATGCTTCAATCGGTTCAGAGGCAGCGCGGGTTTATCTTTTCAACCTTGATACTGGGCAAAAGGAAATCGTTGGTGATTTTCCGAATATGAGTTTTGCGCCACGTTTTTCTCCCGATGGACAGGAAGTGATTATGAGCCTGCAATCGGAAGATGGGCGCGATGCCAACATTTTTACGATGGATTTGCGGTCAAAACAAATGCGCCAGATTACGAAAGTGCCAGCAATTAATACGGCTCCGAGTTATTCACCCGAT
The DNA here is from genome assembly GCA_043757105.1 of Aestuariivirga sp. Lineage (GTDB taxonomy): Bacteria > Pseudomonadota > Alphaproteobacteria > Rhizobiales > Aestuariivirgaceae > Aestuariivirga. Next base: position 13,536 of record JAYVPZ010000460.1, read on the forward strand.
GGTTCTCGCATTACGTTTGAGTCTGATCGCGGCGGCACGCAGCAAGTTTATGTGATGAATTCTGATGGCTCGAACCAAAACCGCATCAGCTTTGGCAAAGGGCGTTATTCAACGCCTGTATGGTCGCCGGACGGAAAATACATCGCTTTCACCAAACAAGGCGAAGGCAAGTTTGGCATCGGGGTGATGAACCCAGACGGTTCGGGCGAGCGGATTTTGACGGAAGGGTTCCATAATGAAGGCCCTACATGGTCGCCTAATAGCCGCGTTGTGATGTTTTTTCGTGAGCAACCCGGCGAAACAGGGGGGCCGCAACTTTATTCGGTCGATATATCGGGCTATAATGAGCAACGCGTGGCAACGCCTGAGTTTTCTTCTGACCCGGCTTGGTCACCACTTCTTAACTAAACCTTGTCAACAGGGGGGCTGTGACAAGCTTTTATGTAAAATTAGCCACATTCTCGCCGTTCTATTGCGGTTATGACAGCATAACAAATTGATTCATGTAACCAAACCTGGGCATGAAGCGTAGGGTTTGTAATATATTAACCATGTACCTCCACACTTGCGTGAGGTGGTATTTTGCGCCAATGGCGCTTTTTATTTGGGCTAATCGCGTTCCTCGGGACAGGAGCGGAGTTTGCTTTCGAAGGAGTGGGACTAAGATGACGCGTCAAGCAGGATTTAAATTTGCAGCAATTTGTTGTTGCTTTATGGCGCTAGCCGCTTGTTCGAAGAAGGATCAGCCAACACTTGACCCGGGTTTGGGTGGAAATGGCAGTGGTGATGGCTCAAATGGCGCTGGGCAATCTGCGCCTGGTTCAAAGGGCGATTTTAAAACCAATGTAGGTGACCGGATTTACTTCCTGAATGACCAAACTTCATTGTCTGCTGAGGGCAAGGATACTCTTACTAAGCAAGCCGAATGGTTGAAACAATATTCGAACGTTACCGTGCAAGTTGAAGGCCACGCAGACGAGCGCGGCACACGCGAATATAACATTTCGCTTTCAGCTCGCCGTGCTACAGCTGCACGCGGGTTCTTGATTTCGCAAGGTGTAGCCGCCAGCCGCATTTCGTCAATTGCCTATGGCAAAGAACGCCCAAACCTGGATCAAGCGTTGGCTGATCTTTCTTCGAACAAGCGGCCAGCGCCATAAAGCAACAACAAATTGCCGCAAATTTAA
>JAYVPZ010000461.1:0-3722 GCA_043757105.1 Aestuariivirga sp.
GCGTGGCATTGGCCAAGGCAACAGGCGGCGACGAAAGCGAGATTGGATCTAAATATCTGGGCAAAGCAAGGCTGTCTTTCGTGTCGGTGTCGGGCAGCATCCAAGTGACAATTGCTTCGATGAGTTTTGTAATGGGCAGAAATATGAGGCCTGTGGCCAGATTAAATCCAAGATGAAAGCTCAGCGCGCGGTTCAGTTCAGAAATGGGCAATGTGTTGAGCAGGGCATTGATTGGGCCAACAAAACCAAGGGCTGCAACACTAAGCACCCCACGGCACAACAAATTTGCAATGGGAATACGCCTTGCCCCCACTGGCAGACCCAGCGCACCGATGGCGGCGGGAAAACATCCACCAAGATTTATGCCGAGCAGAAAATAAATTGCGCCTTCTGCATTCATGCTGCCATTGGCCAATAGTGAACCGATCAAAAGAATGGCGGCCAAGGTTGAATGAAACATCCAAGCCAGCAGTGCGCCTACAATAAATCCAAGCACAGGTTCGCGGCCCAGTGCGGATAATACATCATGAAAAAGTGTTGCCGTGCTCAAGGGTTGGCTGGCGGCAGATATTAAATGCAGAGATAAAAACACCAAGCCAAGCCCAATAAAAATGCGCCCTAGATTATGGGGCTTAGTTTCGGCAGACCAACTGAAAATGATGAAGCCAATTGCCAGCAAAATCGGAGATGTCCAAAGTGCCAGCGACATACCTGAGGCAAAAACCGATGTGACGATGGCTGAGCCTGTGTCTGCACCCAACAAAACCGCCAAGCCCAATGCCACGGGCAACGCGCCGGATGCCGCGATATTGCTGACGATCAAACTGGTTGCTGTGCCGCTGCCTAATATTGTAGTGGCGGCAGCTCCTGCGGCAAAGCCCGTGATACGTGAGCGCAAGCGGTGCTCAACAAAAAATCTTAAGCGTTCGCCCCAAGCCCGCAAAATGCCCGTGCGAACCATGCGCACGCCCCACAATAAAAGGGCCACGCCACCTAGAAGATTTACGATAACTGATGTGCCGGGGTTCATTTGATCTTTGTAACAGGGCCTTCGGGCGATGACCAGCTGCCCATTGAAAACTATGACGCGCGCCCCTCAACATCCTTGTGCGCTCGTAAAATCCGCGCTAATCGGACTTTTAACGAAATCCCCAAACCCTATCAGGAGACGCTTATATGGCCCGTATTACCCTTCGCCAATTGCTCGATCACGCCGCTGAACATGATTATGGTGTGCCGGCTTTTAACATCAATAATATGGAGCAGGCTTTGGCTATTATGGCTGCTGCCGACAAACTTGATGCTCCGGTTATCATTCAGGCCTCACGCGGTGCGCGGTCTTATGCCAATGACATTATGCTGAAACATATGATGGATGCGGTGACTGAAATTTATCCTCACATTCCGGTCTGCGTTCATTTGGACCATGGCAATGAACCCGGCACCTGCATGACCGCCATTCAATCTGGCTTTACTTCGGTGATGATGGATGGATCATTGGCGGCTGACGGCAAATCTCCTGCGGATTGGGATTACAATGTTGGTGTCACCAAGACGGTTGTTGATATGGCCCATTTGGGCGGCATTTCAGTTGAAGGTGAGCTTGGTGTTTTGGGTTCGCTCGAAACTGGCATGGGCGACAAGGAAGACGGCCATGGTGCAGAAGGCAAACTTTCGCATGATCAACTTTTAACCAACCCACAGGAAGCTGTGAAGTTTGTGAAAGAAACTGATGTAGACGCGCTGGCTATTGCCATGGGCACATCACACGGTGCTTATAAGTTTTCGCGGAAGCCCGATGGCGCCGTGCTGGCGATGAATGTGATTGAAGAAATTCATAAGCTCTTGCCATCAACGCATCTCGTGATGCATGGCTCATCTTCCGTGCCAGAAGATTTGCAGGAAATCATCAACAAGTTCGGCGGCAAGATGAAGCCAACATGGGGTGTGCCTGTGGCTGAAATTCAGCGCGGCATTAAGCACGGCGTGCGCAAGATCAACATCGACACGGATAACCGTATGGCGATGACAGGTGCCATCCGCAAAGTGATGGCCGAAGATCCATCCGAATTTGATCCGCGCAAATATCTGAAGCCCGCGATGGAGGCGATGCAAAAGCTGGTCACATTGCGTCTGCAAGAATTCAACACCGCAGGACAGGCTTCGAAGATCAAGAAGGTGATGACTGTAGCCGATATGGCCAAGCGCTACGCCAAGGGCGAGTTGAAGCAGAAGGTGGCTTAACACGCGGCGCCGTCGTTACTGAGCACACGGGATGCTAACTTCGGTTCTAGTAAAAAAAGGCTCCCGCATTGGGGGCCTTTTCTAAATGAGGCACCCCACCGTAAGATCGGTCGACCAGTCGGGGTCAAACACGACGGCAGGTGTTATGGTTCCTATAGAGATAAACATAAAAACGAGACTAATCTTCCTTCTTCAAATCCTGCTGCACTTCTGGTTTGCGCAAAATTTCATCAATCTTGTTTGCATAATCCAGCGCGGTATCGATGCGAAACCGAACATCTGGCGTATATTTCATGCCCAGCTTTGGCGCCATAAGCCCGCGAATATATTTGCGGTTCCGATGCAGCGCTTCCATCATCAGCTCTTCCTTGCCCGCAAAAAGCGTGCGCACATAGGCGGTGGCGATTTTGAGGTCAGGCGAGATTTGAACCTCAGCAACCGTGGGGGCCAGTTTGCTCAAATCCGGATCATTGGTTTCCCCCCGCAGAAAAATCTCAGCCAGCGCATGGCGGATCAATTCGCCTGCGCGCAACATGCGTTGGGATGGGGCTCTGGCGTGGCTCATGGTTTTTGGTCCAATTCTTTATAAGCGGCCAATCGCTCTTCACGCGTGCCGGTGTGCAATTCAAAAAGATGATTATCATAATCATAAAAATAAAGCGATTGCCCTTCGCCTTCTGAGCGTGGGCGGGACTCGCGAAACTCTAAGCCCAATTTCTCAATCGCCAATTTGGCTGTAGTCAGCTGATCAACCGAAACCTTAAACGAAACATGATTATAAGTCCGCGTTGGCAGCGCGTGCCCCTGCATAATTGCAATCCACATTCCGCCAACGCCGAAGAATTTTTCAGGTGCAATTGAATGCTGTTTGGTGCCGCTCGCATAAACTTCACGACCGCCGAAAACTTCGACGATGATGGCAGTCATTCTATCGAGGTCTTGGACGATGAAGGTGAGGTGGGAAAGGCCGGAGATCATAACAAATCCCCATTTCCCGTCATAACCCGCTTCATGCTGGCCACCCTTTTTCTTTCGGAGCGATCTTGCGAGACGCAAATTCCTCAACCAAATTCACATTGCTATCAATATCATCATGCAAGTCGCGCCAATCACCGTTGAATGCATTGATCAAGTTTAACTTCCAAGCACGAGGCCATTTCTTCAACCGGGTTTCACGGTGAATAGCGGACGGCATCGAAACATGGTGCTCATACCAAACCAGCATACCAAGGCGATATGTTTTGCTAAACCCTTCAAAGGTTCCGTCTTATGGTCACAAATTCGATTCCAAAGTGCACTGGTTACGCCAATGTAGAGCGTACCATTTTGCTTATTGGTGATCATGTATACGGCTGGTTGCTTTTCATGCTGCATGTTTGAAAGCTATGACAGGGAATTGCATTTCACAGTAAGTCAGGTGGCCCGCATGAAGCGGGCCATGACGCAATTTTATACAGTTAAACCGAGACTAAAACCCC
>JAYVPZ010000462.1:0-3709 GCA_043757105.1 Aestuariivirga sp.
AAACCTTACGAGGGTAAGAAATCATTCGGCGATAAAAAGCCTTATGAAGCCAAGAAGAAATTTGAAAGTGGCGGCACTGCCTACGAAGATCGCCCACCCCATCCCGCTGGCGATAAGCCAAAGTTTGATCGCGGCCCCAAAGATGGTTTCAAGAAAGACTTCAAACCAAAATTCGACGCTGAACCAAAACGCGAATACAAACCAAAATTCGATGCTGAACCAAAACGCGAATACAAACCTCGCGTTGAGGTCGAACCCGCACGTGAGTTCACCCCACGCGTAGAAAACGACGCCCCAAAATACCCAGTGGCCCGCCCCAAATTCAAAAAAACCCCAGCCGCCGCAAATGTCGGCGGAGATGTGCCATTCTTCAAATCAAAGAAATCAGCTTGGAAGGGCAAGAAGTAAGCCGCAATGTCGGATCAATCACCAATCGGAAGATTAATTATGGTGGTGCTGCGCAATGGCAGCATAGGTGCCGCTGCATTAATGGCACTCTTCATCGGCATCAACATCTGGCAACACATTACGCCAGACCACCAGCTGGTCATCGAAGGCACTGATCGAAATTTTCTCGGTGTGATGGTGGCGCTGCTGGTGTTTGCAATCTATTTGGTTTGGTCGATTGGGAAAGAGCTGAAGAAGCCTTAGTTGCGCAGTTTGAATTTTAGAAACGCAGAATAACCCCCTTGGAATGTCTTAACTAATTTAATTTGTTAATCGAAAATTCCAATGGCCAAATCGCAGTCAGTAGTTTGATTGGAGCGCGTGTCAATGAAAATACAATGCGGGACTCAGTGCTAAAATGGTCGAATTGCTCACCAATTTTGATAAAGATAGTGTGTTCGTATAATTTATAAGAAGTAGCATCTGTTAATGCAAATTGGCGGGTATATTTTCCATTCGTTGTCTTGCGGAGTTTGTAATGATAAAAATTTTCACCCAAACGCAGTTGCAGGCTATTGCGGACGCACTCGGGAACACTTCTGATGGCCTCACAGGTTCGGAAATCCAACACCTACTTCTGACTTCCAAAATGCTAGACACTGATCCGAATTTAACTAAGCGTCATCGACTCTACAACGCATTTGTGAACTGTCAAAATGCCAAACAAGATAGACGAAACATTCTTGCTTTCATTCGTTTTGCAATGAAACCTGAGCTGTATGCACGAATTCCCGAACGTTATGAGCCAATGAGGGGCAACTTAAATCTTGCACTAGCATTCGTCGGACTTGCCATTGAGGAATCTGGAAAATTAGTCTCAGTTGATCAAGTTTCGACACTTCCAGATGCTCAGCGACGAGCAAACGAACTGCGTTCGGACTTGGAGTTGCGAAAGGTACATCCAGACGTGCTCAAATTTTGTAGGAAAGAGTTGGTGGAGCTAAACTATTTCCATGCGGTGTTAGAGGCCACAAAAAGTGTTGCCGACAAACTGCGTCACAAATCAGGGTTTACCGATGATGGTGCGACGCTCGTCGAACGAACACTTGGGGGTGAAAGGCCTATCATTTCAATCAATGCACTCTCAGACGATACTGAGAAGTCGGAACAAAGAGGTTTCGTAAACCTTGTGAAGGGCGTATTTGGTATGTTCAGAAATACAACAGCTCACGCGCCAAAGATCAGATGGGCAATAAACAAAGACGATGCTGAGGAAGTCTTTACTTTGCTTTCAATGGTTCACAAGAGAATCGATGCATCGCGAGTAATTCCGCCTGTTAAGCCCTAGAATTAAAATGCCGCTGCATTTAGTTATTTCTAACCAACATTTTTAATCACTCCAAAATCTCCAAACCTTACTTTTGCGTGAAGTCTGCTCATTATCCGCCATGTGCGACAGGGATAAAGGGTTTGACCTTAATCTGATCAGCCTGCTCGCGCATTGTGTAGGTATCAAACCAAGTTTGCATCTTCAGCAATGTGTCCATACTCACACCAAATGCTTTCTCAATTCTGAGAGCCATCTCCGGCGAGACGCCCGCCTTGCCGTTCACAAGATCAGAAAGCGTGGCACGGCGTACATCAAGAACTTCTGCTGCCTTGCTCATCGTGAGACCGAGTTCTTCTAAAATTTCGGTGCGAATGAAATCGCCTGGATGCGATGGCTTCATGCCTATTTTTATGGTTGTCGTGTTCATCAATGATAATCCTCTAGATCAAGATTTGCGATTTCGCCGTTTTCTATCTCAAACGTAATGCGCCAATTGCCTGAGACTGACAGGCTCCAAGTTCTCGCTCGGTCGCCAGTTAGCTGGTGAATGCGCCAACCGGGTGGCCCTTGCAATCGCGCCATGTCTTCAGCCAGAATGATCGCTGTTAGCATCTTGCGAATGCGATCAAGGAGGTCAACGCGGATTGCCCGTCCATCGTTGTCTTCAAGAAGCCGCCTCAGGCCCTTATGTGAAATACTACGAATTTTCATGTTCGGAATTACGTACGGTATAGCCGTACGAATGTCAACCCCCAAGCCCCCTTGAATCCAACCCCGGTCTCCATTACGACAGCGCCAAATCAGAGGTTTGAGATATGGGTAGTTTAGCTGAATCGGCATTGCGCGTTGCGGATAAGAAAGATTGGATAAAGGGTGCCACGGGTGATTGGGAAATCATCATAGGCCTTGAAGTTCATGCCCAGATTTCGTCCAAGGCCAAGCTGTTCTCGGGCGCATCTGCGGAGTATGGCGGCGATCAGAATGATCATGTGAGCTTTGTGGATGCGGCCATGCCTGGCATGTTGCCCGTCATCAACGAATTCTGCGTGGAGCAGGCGGTGCGCACTGGTTTGGGCCTCAAAGCGCAAATCAATGAAGTATCGGTTTTTGATCGTAAGAATTATTTCTATCCAGATTTGCCACAGGGTTATCAAATCTCGCAGTTCAAACAACCCATCGTAGGCGAGGGCGTGGTGACGATTGATTTGGATGCTGAGACATCCATTGAAGTTGGCATTGAGCGACTGCATTTGGAACAGGACGCGGGAAAGTCTCTCCACGATCAACATCCAAACATGAGCTATGTTGATCTCAACCGTTCTGGCTGCGCTCTCATGGAAATTGTTTCGCGGGCCGACATGCGCTCGGCTGATGAGGCCAAAGCCTATGTCACCAAGCTGCGCCAAATCATGCGCTATCTTGGCACTTGCGATGGCAATATGGAGCAGGGCTCTATGCGGGCCGATGTGAATGTGTCGGTACGCAAGCCAGGCGGTGAATTTGGCACGCGCTGCGAAATCAAAAATGTGAACTCTATCCGGTTTATCGGTCAAGCGATTGACTATGAAGCCCGCCGCCAGATTGGTGTTCTGGAAGATGGTGGGTCAATCGATCAAGAAACCCGCCTCTATGATGCCAAGAAGGGCGAGACGCGGTCCATGCGCTCTAAGGAAGAAGCACATGATTATCGCTATTTCCCTGATCCTGATTTGTTGCCGCTGAAGCTTGATCCAGCGATGATTTTTTCGGTCAAAGCCAGTTTGCCTGAATTACCAGATGATAAGAAAGCGCGCTTTATGAGCAGCTATAATCTATCGGCTTATGACGCTGCGGTGCTGGTGCAGGAACAGCCCTCCGCTGATTTTTTCGAAACCGTCGCCAAGGGCAGGGACGGAAAACTTTCTGCAAATTGGGTCGTCAATGAATTCTTTGGTCGCTTGAACAAGGAAGGCAAATCAATTGAGACTTCACCAATCTCTGCCGCGCAAATTG
>JAYVPZ010000463.1:0-14621 GCA_043757105.1 Aestuariivirga sp.
TAAACGCAAACTTCTGGACAAGCAGAAGGAAGGCAAAAAGAAAATGCGCCAATTCGGCAAAGTGGAAATTCCACAAGAAGCGTTTATTGCGGCGCTGAAGATGGACGAGAATTGATTTTTAAAATATTTTTCGTCTGAATGTCGAAATTTCCAATTGCCGTTCGTCCTTGAGACATCGGAACAAAAAAGGAGAAACCGACATGCCACTTTTCATTACTACAGCTTACGCGCTGCCGCTCGTCTTAATCTGGTTTATTCTCTGGGTTCGAGTGGCTAAATCTCGTGCGGCCCACAAAATCTCAATTGGCGACGGTGGTTTTGTCGATTTGCATTTGTGCATTCGCCATCATGGTAACTTCATTGAATGGGTGCCGTTTGTGCTCATTTTAATGGTGCTGGCTGAATTGCAGAGTGCACCGCATACTTGGCTTTATGCAGCAGGCGGTTTGTTGGTGCTTGGTCGCGTGGTTCACCCCTTAGGCCTCAAAGTCGAAACCCCCGATCATCCGCTGCGCTATATCAGCAACAGCAGCAACTGGTTAGCGGTTGCCATATTGGGCGTTGCCCTGATCCGGATTGTCACTGGTCTCTGAGCCGAAAAGTAGATAACTTAAACTCAACAAGGATTACGCACATGAAATACATGCTTCTGATTTATAACGACCCAACCAAAGAGCCAGCTTACGGCACGCCAGAATTTCAAACAATGATGGGCGGTTATTTCGCGCTGAATGAAAAAATGAAGGCCGATGGTGTGATGCGCGGTGGCGAGGGTCTGAAAGGCATTAACACCGCCACATCGCTTAAAATTCGCAATGGCAAGATTGATGTAATGGATGGCCCGTTTGCGGAAACCAAGGAACATCTGGCCGGTTACTACATCATCGAAGTAGAAGATCTCGACGCCGCTCTTAAATATGCGGCCATGATTCCATCGGCAAAACACGGCACCATCGAGCTTCGCCCTTTGATGGATTACAATCCGGCAGGTTAGAATATGTCGTCCCCGACCGCTCATGCCCAAGCCGTTAGCCTTTTGCTCAGCCGCTTAGCGAGAGAAGACCGGGGACGTATTTTATCTGGATTGATTGCCCGTGTTGACGATTTTCAACTGGCGGAAGATGCTTTGCAGGAAGCGATGGTTGCCGCCACCCAGCGTTGGCACGACGGCGACATTCCAAATTTGCCGATGAATTGGCTTATGCAAGTGGCTTACCGCAAAGCGATTGACAAGATTAGGCAACGCAAAACTGAGCAGCGGGTCAAAGGTGAAATCGCAGTTCTCGCTATTGATGAGGCATTTGACGGTGAAGATATTGGCGATGAACGCTTAAGTCTGATATTTACCTGCTGCCATCCGGCACTTGATCAAAAAAGCCAAGTTGCGTTGACTTTACGCACCATCGGTGGACTTTCAACAACAGAAATTGCTCGCGCATTTCTTGATAATGAGACGACGATGGGTCAAAGACTTTCCCGCGCTAAAACTAAAATAGCGGCCGCGTCCATTCCCTATAAAGTGCCGGAGATAGAGGAATGGCCACAACGTTTGCAGGCGGTTTTGGCTGTCATCTATCTCATCTTCAACGCTGGCTATTCAAGCGGGCCAACCGAGGGCGCGGAACTTGTGAATGAAGCGCACTATCTCGCTCAAATGCTGAACCGTCTGCGCAAAGACGAGGCCGAAATCGAAGGATGTTTGGCATTGATGTTGATTACCGACGGGCGGCGCAGGGCACGCGTAGACGCAAATGGAGTGACCGTTGCACTGAGTAAGCAAGATCGCAGCCTGTGGAATAAAGTTGAAATTGACCAAGGTATCGCCCTGATCGACAAAGCAGTGACCAGACACCAACCGGGGCCCTATCAAATCAAAGCAGCGATTGCCGCTTGTCATAGTATTGCTGTTAGTTCTGACTGGAAACAGATTGCAGCACTTTATTCTAGCCTATTGCATTATGAGCCAAGCGGGGTGGTGCGGCTGAACTACGCAGTCGCAATTGCTGAAGCTGGAGATCTCAACCGTGGCTTGGCATTACTGCAAGTATTGCAGAAGGATTTGGATCGATATCAACCTTATCATGCTGCATGTGCTGAATTATTAGGGCGTAGAGGTTTTAGAGAAGAGGCAAAGGCCGCATATTTGAAAGCAATTGGTCTTGCACAAACTAATGCTGATGTTCGTTTCTTGATTGGTCGTCACGACGACCTCTAGAAATTTCCGAAGAAATTTGGGTTTTCTTTGGCTTAAAAACAATCTAGTTAAGAACGATGAAAACCTTCTCCGACCTAACCGAACAAGAAATTATCGCCCTTGCCATTTCGTCTGAGGATGATGATGCGCGGGCTTATGCGGGCTTTGCTCATGCATTGATGACGGATTATCCGGCATCAGCCAAAGTGTTTGTGGAGATGGCAGAAGAGGAACATGAGCATCGCCGCTGGTTAACTGATTTGTACCAGAAAAAATTTGGTGATTTCATTCCGCTGATCCGCCGTGCCGATGTAAATGGGTTTGTGAAACATGCGCCTGCTTGGACGCTGAACACGCAGGGCATTGAGGCGATGCGCAAGCGGGCTGAATTAATTGAGTTGGAAAATTATCGGTTCTATACGCAGGCCGCCGCCAGTTCGTCAGACGCGCAAGTCAAAAAGCTTTTGTCCGATTTGGCCATTGCCGAAAAAGGCCATGAGTCGCTCGCTTCCAAGCTCGGACTTGAACACGTAACCACTGATGCCAAGATCGACGAAGGCGATACGGAGCGCCGCATGTTCTTGCTTGAAGTGGTGCAGCCGGGCTTGGTCGGTTTGATGGATGGTTCAGTTTCAACGCTCGCCCCAATATTCGCTGCGGCTTTTGCAACCGGCAATACTTGGCAGACATTTCTCGTAGGCTGTGCGGCATCGGTGGGTGCTGGAATATCCATGGGTCTGGCGGAGGGCCTTTCTGATGACGGTAAACTTTCAGGTCGTGGTCGCCCGCTCATTCGCGGCCTTGCTTCAGGTTTGATGACGGCGGTTGGCGGCATTGGCCACACATTGCCGTTCCTTATTCCACAATTTCACACCGCATTTGTTTTGGCTGTGATTGTGGTGTTGCTTGAGCTCTCCGCGATTACGTGGATCCGCAACAAATATATGGACACGCCAATTATCAAGGCAGCGCTGCAAATTGCAGTGGGTGGTCTGCTGGTGTTCCTCACGGGGATATTAATTGGCAGCGCGTGAGTCGCGGCGCTCCACATAAACAATGCCGAGGCCACTGGCGAGAATGAGCAACATGCCAGCGACGGCATAGTTGTTCGGCACATCAAGGAAAATCACGTATCCCAAAATGACTGCCCAAATCATAAAGGCATAATAAAATGGAGCCACGGCTTGGGCCGAGGCGTTGCGATAAGCCAAAAATGTAAACATGTGGCCAAGCATCATAAACAGCCCGGCACCTGCCATTAGTATGATGTGATAAAGCGTTGGGATAATCCAGGTCTCAGCCATAAGGCCTACAATAGCAGCGCCACTCATCACCATCACGATCGTTATTAATGTTGCCACCAACGCCGGAATTTCTGATGACACGCGCCTGCCTGCCAAATCACGCAATGCAGCGAAAAGTGCCGTGATAAATGCCAGCATGAGAAATGGTGAGGCCGTGCCAAAGCCTGGCTGTGCAACAAGCAGCGCACCAACAAAACCAAGTGCGACGAGAATCATTCGCAGGGCAACAACTGCCTCACGGTGAATGAAAATCATTCCGAGAATCACTAATAATGGTGTGATTTGAAAAATCGCAGTCACATCGCCGATGGGAGCATGGGCAAGTGCGAGAATGTAAGTGAGAATGGCGCAGACTTCTAAAATTCCACGCAGGAAAACAAATCGGTGCAAACCATCCGATAATTTTTTTAAATCACCCATAACGCTAAGAAGAACAAGCGCACAGATCGTCCCCGAAATTCCGCGCATCACTAAAACCTGATAGGGCGGCAAATCGGCCAGCGCAATTTTCATAAAGCTATCGTTCAAAACGAACGTACCAGCACCTGCCAACATAAAGCCGATGCCGCGAAGGTTAGATGTGCCGTTCAATTCAAACTCCTAAGATTGCTGATTGCACGATGACTTGGCAGGTTATCAAACCATTATCGCGTTTGCCATAACCATGTTGGCCCATCCATAGGGTCATCAGGTTTCCGCCCATCTTGGTCAAGCCATCTAAGCCGCGCTTGGTCAGATCAACCGCACTCAAGCCCTTAACTTTTGTCACACGTTCTAAAACAACGGGTTTGGTTATTTTGCCATTCCTACCCGGCCAGTATTTTTCAGCTCCCACCCGAAATGAATTCAACCTTGTGGCATAGGGGTAGTCGGTCATCTGAAACTCTCGCGAAACACAATACCTTTTCTACATATACAAAACTGGAAAAGCAATAAAGCACCGATTGGCAGCGGTAACGTAAAAATGCCGACCTGAACTCTAATGAGTTCTATGATTGGCTGGCGCGATGACGGTGGCGCATGAAAAAATTCTATTCAAATATGCACAAATAGACCAGTATGAAATGATTATTGCGCCACATAGGAAATACAGTTGAATATCATAATTCACAAATTTGGAGGTGAGGTTTTGCTCGATATTGTATGTGACGCGCATAAGGCACTTTCCAAAGCGTTGAAATACTGAAATGGCAATGCCTCCGAGCCCACCTGAAGAAGCGGCTGAAGATGAAAAAATCTTTGCCATTCCCTTTGCAAAGAGCTTTGGCCGAATGGCTCTGGTGGTCGGCACCTTTGATACAAAATCTGTCGAACTTTGCTTTATGCGCGACCGTTTGATGGCTCTGGGTATTGCAACCAAGACTGTTGATCTTTCGACTTCAATCAAACCTTCCTCCGCAGATGTAAGTCCTCAACAGATTGCCGCAATGCACCCAGACGGTGCTTCTGCCGTGTTCTTAGATGATCGAGGACAATCAGTGGCGGCTATGGCCGATGCTTTTGCACGCTGGATTTCGCAAGAACGCGGCATTGGCGGTATCATTTCAGCAGGCGGTTCGGGCGGCACTTCGCTGGCCACGGCTGGCATGCGCCAGCTTCTGGTCGGAATTCCAAAAATAATGGTTTCGACCATTGCTTCGGGAGACGTCGGAAATTATGTCGGTTCGTCCGATATCATGATGATGTACTCCGTTGCTGATATTCAAGGCTTGAACCCCATTGTCGAGCAAGTTTTAGGAAATGCGGCTCACGCATTAGCCGGAATGATTGCCAATCTACCCAGCGCTGAGATGCGCGAGGCAAAACGCATGAATGCAAGACCTGCAATTGGCATGACGATGTTTGGTGTTACCACACCTTGCATCCAAGCCATCCAGAAGCGACTTGAAGAAGACTTTGACTGCTTGGTGTTTCACGCCACGGGAACGGGCGGGAGATCAATGGAGAAATTGGCTGACTCAGGTCTGATCCAATCCTTCATTGACCTCACAACCACTGAAGTGGCCGATATGATTGTGGGTGGCGTTATGCCCTCGAACCGTGACCGTTTTGGTGCGGCCATTCGCATGAAGCTTCCTTTTGTCGGTTCGGTGGGCGCTCTCGATATGGTGAATTTTGGGCCCAGCAAAAGCGTGCCAGAGAAATTCAAATCGCGTAAGTTTGTTGTTCACAATGCGCAAGTGACCTTAATGCGCACAACGAGTGATGAGAACCGCGAGATTGGCAAATGGGTTGGTGAGCGCTTGAATCTGATGGAAGGCCAAGTGCGCTTTCTATTGCCAGAGGGCGGGGTTTCAATGCTCGATGCACCGGGTAAGGCTTTTTATGATCCTGAAGCCGACAATGCATTGTTTGAAGCCATAGAGAAAACTGTGCACGAAACCGCCAAACGTAGAGTTGAGCGCGTTAAAGCCAACATCAATGATGCTGCATTTGTTGAGGCTGCAATCGCTGCCTTCAGAAGTATCACCCCTCACCATCAAAGGAGAATTTGAATGCCCGTGTTTGAACGCCATAAATTGATGGAAAAATTTCAAGATATGAAGCGCCGCCGCATCCCCATTGTGGGCGGAGGTGCAGGCACTGGCCTCTCTGCAAAATGCGAAGAGCAGGGCGGTATTGACCTAATTGTGATTTATAATTCTGGCCGCTACCGCATGGCCGGGCGCGGATCACTTTCTGGGCTATTAGCTTATGGCAACGCCAATGAAATTGTAATGGAAATGGCACATGAAGTTTTACCCGTCACCAGACACACGCCAGTTTTAGCAGGTGTTAATGGCACTGATCCGTTTTGTATTTTTGATAAATTTCTAGATGAAATTAAAGCGATAGGTTTTTCAGGTATTCAGAATTTTCCAACGGTGGGTCTAATTGATGGGACCTTTCGCGCTAATCTTGAAGAGACGGGCATGTCTTACAGCCAAGAGATTGATCTCATTGCGCTGGCCCATTCCAAAAACATGCTGACTACGCCCTATGTGTTTAACAGCTCTGAGTCTGCTGCGATGACTAAGGCTGGAGCAGATATCATTGTATGCCATCTGGGCCTGACGACGGGCGGCTCCATTGGTTCTAAGACATCACTTAAGCTGAAAGATTGTCCAGCGATTGTCGATGAATGGTCAGAGGCGGCGCTCAAAGTAAACAGGGATGCAATTGTGTTGGTTCATGGTGGTCCGGTTTCGTCACCAGAGGATGCGAGCTTCATTTTGAAGAACACAAAAAACTGCCATGGCTTTTATGGGGCGTCATCAATGGAGCGATTGCCAACTGAAATCGCACTGACTGAACAAACGCGGAAATTTAAGGCGATCACCTTTGGGTAAAGCAAGGTCAGCTCTTTAACATTTGCAAATGCTTGAGCTGGCCTATTGTGGAACTATCCAATCCTTCAACACCTGCTTTTCCTTCAACAACAGGCTGCAAACCTGTGGCCAGTTCTTTGCCCAGTTCAACGCCCCACTGGTCGAATGAGTTAATGCCCCAGATCACGCCTTCGACGAATACGCGATGTTCATAGAGGGCGATGAGGCGGCCTAGGGTGTAGGGGTCTAATTTTTTGTAAGCCAGTGTGAGCGATGGGCGGTTGCCGGTGAACACTTTATGCGGGGCCAGCGCTTTGGCTTCCGCTTTGGATTTTCCAGCGGCCAGTAATTGTGCTTCGGCTTCGCGCAATGTGCGGCCTTTCATCAAGGCTTGGGATTGGGCGAGACAGTTTGACACCAGCAGCGTGTGGTGTATTTCCATGCCCTTCTCATGCGGCTCAGCGGCGATCAGGAATTCTACCGGAATGATATCTGTGCCTTGATGCAGCAATTGGAAAAATGCGTGTTGGCCGTTGGTGCCAGGTTCGCCCCAGACGATTGGCCCCGAAGCATTCTTCAATGGCTTGCCGTCTTTGCCAACGCGTTTGCCATTTGATTCCATATCGAGCTGTTGCAGATAAGCTGGAAAGCGCGAGAGGCGTTGGTCGTAAGGAATGATGGCGCGAGATGCGTGGCCGCAAATATTCCGGTGCCAAACGCCAAGCAGACCCATGAGCAAAGGCAAGTTTTCAGTGGGCTTGGCAGTGGCAAAATGCGTGTCCATTGCGTGGCCACCGGCAAGGAAGCGCATGAAGTTGTGTGGGCCAATGGACAACATCACGGGAAGACCAATGGCCGACCAAATGGAATAGCGCCCGCCAACCCAATCCCAAAAACCAAAAATCCGATTTTCAGCAATGCCAAAGGCTTTCACTTTATCTATGGCCGTTGAAACCGCGGCGAAGTGATTGCTCACGGCCCCTTCGCCCAACTTTTCCACAATCCAGCTTCTGGCCGAACGTGCGTTGGTCATGGTTTCTATGGTGGTGAAAGTTTTGGAGGCGATGATGAAAAGTGTTGTCGCGGGGTTTAGGGTTTTCAAAGTGTCCGCAATATGTGCGCCATCCACATTTGAAACATAATGGCAGCGCGGGCCATCTTGATAAGGTGCTAAGGCCAAAGTGACCATGGCAGGCCCAAGGTCTGAGCCGCCAATACCGATATTCACAACATCGGTTATATTGCTTTTGCGAATGTCCGTTGCAAAACGGGCCATGGCGTTCAGCACATCATGAATATCATGCACCACATTATGGCCATCCACAAAAACCATTTCAGTGTGCGGACGGCGCAGCGCTGTGTGGAGAACGGCGCGGTGTTCGGTGGTGTTGATCACATCACCGCGCATCATGGCATCTCGGGTGGTTTCGATCTTGGCAGATTTACCCAGTGCACTGAGCAACTGCATGGTCTTGGGCGTGACCGCACATTTTGAAAAATCCAGCAGCATATCTTCATGAGATGCCGAAAACTTTTCAAAGCGCGATGCATCTTTGGCAAAGGCTTTGCGCATATCAAGCTTTGTGGCTTTGTGATGGGCTTTGAGATTTTTGATTGCAGTCAATGTTGCGCTGTTCATTTTGATGTTCCCTTGGGCTCACTCTAGCAATTCTTAAAGTGTTTCGCCATCGGCGCGTCTTGCTAAGTCTAATATGGTTTCTTGCAACAGCCGCAGTTGCCCCGGCGTTGAAAGGCGGTGGTCACCGTCTTTGATAAAGGTCAAAGTTATATCTGGGCATTTGATGGCTTCAAAGGTTTTGATGGCGTGGGCTGGCGGCACGTCCTTATCCGCGTCACCTTGCAGAATGCGAATGGGAAATGGCAGGTTTAAACCATCGCGCAACAACAGATGTTTTTCACCATCTGCGAGCAGTTTCACGGTGATGGCATAGGGTGCGCCGTAATCAGAGGAACGCAAATGCACACCTGTATCGCGCAGCTCTTGTTTTGCTTTATCGTCAAATTCGTTCCACATTAAATCTTGGGTCATATCGGCAGCAGGAGCAAGAAGCACCATTCCGGCAATGCGGTGAAAAGCTTTTGGGTCTTCCTCGCGCAAACGCCTTGCTAATAATAAGGCCAGCCAGCCGCCCATGCTGGAGCCCACAATAATGCGCTTGCCCTGGGCGTGTTGCAAAAACATGTGAACGGCTTGTTCAAGCCAGTCGCTGATGGTGCCGTCCGTAAAAAGGCCGGAAGATTCGCCATGACCGGAATAATCAAATCTGAGATATTGCCGGCGGGTTGAGCGCGCCAGGCCAGCCAAGCTTTCAGCCTTTGAGCCGCGCATGTCGGATTTAAAGCCGCCGAGCCAGAAAAATCCAGTTGGGCCCCATTCATCACGGCCACCATCGCGCAGATAGGCCAGCTTCAAGCCGCCCAATGCATTATCAAATTCAAGTGGGGCCACGAAGTTTAATCCTTAAATCTAACGTCTATACGCCTAGGCCTTTCATCTGCTAAGAGGTGATCGCTGGATTCGCAAGGCCTTGCGAATTTCACACCCGAACAACATTAGGAGATACACCACCCTTGAGCATACCCCCACGCAAACCGGCACCTGTGCGCAGCGCTCAGCCGGCCCCGAAGGAAGAAACCCACCGCATCAACAGTAAAATTGACAGCCGCGAAGTGCGTTTGATTGATGCCGAAGGAAATAATGTTGGCGTTGTGCCGACGCGTCAGGCCCTCATCATGGCTGAAGAAGCTGAATTGGATCTGGTTGAAATTTCCCCGGATGCCAAACCGCCAGTGGCAAAAATTCTCGATTTTGGCAAATTCAAATTCCAAGAACAGAAGAAAGCCAATGAAGCGCGCAAAAAGCAGCGTGTGATTGAAATCAAAGAATTGAAGCTGCGCCCCATGATCGATGATCATGATTATGAAACCAAGATGAAAGCGGCCAAACGCTTCTTTGACGAAGGCGACAAAGTTAAGGTGACGCTGCGGTTCAAGGGCCGCGAAATGGACCACCAAGAATTGGGCCATAAGTTGCTTGCGCGGGTGAAAGTGGATACGGCAGAAATTGCCAAGGTTGAAATGGAACCTCGTTTTGAAGGCCGCCAGATCATCATGATTTTGGCACCAAAAGCGGCAAAATAAAGATTTTCAGAACGCATAATTTTTTATGCGTTCTTTTTGTTCTAGCCATAATTCCTCCTTTATTCTATGGTTTATAATCCTTGAATAGGAGTTGTTGATAAATGGTTTTGGTCTGGCGATTGTTTTTATTGGTTTTTGTGGTTTGGGGCATGTTTGCGCCTGCCCTCGGCGACACCCTGACCCCATCGAATGTACAGATCACTTGGAAAGTGGCTAACCGCTTCCGGCTGTTCCGCGATCCAAATCTTTTCAAGCAACAAGAACTGGCTTGGCGCCAATATGGTCAACATGTGAATCAACGCGCTGGCTCAACCGAAGACAGCGCATTGTTATATTACAACAGCTCGGTGCTGGGCACTGAACACGTGCTCAACGATCGGCGCATTCCCTTCACCAAAATCTTACGCACAAAGTTCGACTGGCGTGGTTGGGCAGCGGGAGCAGTCAATCAAACCTGTTGGAATGAAAAGCAGCGCCGCCACACGGCTTGCAGCGATATTGAAACTTATGTGAACCCAAAATTTCATGAAATTGAAATTCAGTTGAAGCCGCTGGTCAGTAAAACCTTGATTTCGGAATATGACTGTATTTGGCATGTGGGTGATACCAAAGAAATTAAAGCGCCTTGCGACGAAGCTGTGAAAGCTTATTTGCCCTACCCTGAAGGTGCAGCAATCTCGGTCAATGTTGAAGGTGAACGGCCGATCAGCATTGATGCCAAGGTCAAGGACATTCTGATTTTGGGGCTTGGCGATAGCTTTGCTTCGGGTGAAGGCAACCCGGATATTCCAGTTGCTCTTGACGCTGTTCACCGCTCACAAAATCTTTATCCAGCACGCACAAAGCCCGACGTTTCAGGATCAGCCGAATGGCTTGACCAGCTTTGCCACCGTTCGCTTTACAGCCACCAACTGCGCGCGGCATTACAGATTGGTATTGAAAACCCGCATGGCGCTGTGACCTTTATGGGATATTCATGTTCAGGGGCATCGATTGATAAGGGTATTTTAGGCCCACAGTCATATGTTGAATATATCAGCGACTCGAGCAACAAATCCAACGAGAGAAGCGTGCAACCCAACAAGGGCGGCAAAAAAGATACCCAACTTTATTGGGCTTTGCGCGAGTTGTGCAAAGCTGATTTGGTGCAGTTCAATGGCAATTGGACTTGCCCCGAAAAACAGTTCCGCCGCAATGTAGATTTTGTGTTTTTATCAGTTGGCGGCAATGATGTAGGCTTTGCCAATCTGGTGGCTTGGGCCACATTGCGTGATGGGGCATCCTCAGTGTTAGCCAAGTTTTTTGGCGCAACCATTCCGGCAGATCAGTTTGCCGCAAATGTTAAAAATAATTTGGGTGCTGCTTATGCAAAGCTATCGCAAGCGCTGGAGGCATCATTGCCTTTGAGCAATGGCGACATGGCCTATGATCCTTCGCGCATTATTTTGACGGCCTATCCGGATATTCTTGCTGATGAAAACGGCAAGGCTTGTGACGGTGTGGGTGCGGGCGACCAACCCGATGATGCTTATGCCGCCAATCAATCGCTTGATCGGTTTTCGAACAGGCTTGTTGTGACGCAAAACAAACTGAGCGCGGCACGGGGGCAGCTTGATGTTTTGCACCGCCGCATGGGGGAATTGGCAGAAGCCCAAGGTTGGACTTATGCGGGCAGGGCTTATGATGACCAACCGTTCAGAGGTCATGGCTTTTGCGCACAGCGCAAAGACCGCGCTGATGATCCGGCAGAAATGTTGATGATACCCTGCTGGGGCAAAGCGGCACGGCCCACACTTTCCTGCCAATCGGGGATTTTTGGTCAAGGAACAGGTTGGAGGCCTTACGACCCATCCAAACAGAATTATCCCTATGCGCTGCGCCAGCGCTGGGTGCGGAGTTTCAATGACGCGGTGATGGTGATGAACCAGAAAGTGGTTGATAAATTTGGGATCATTGATGAGGCGGCCAGCCAAGCCAATTTTTCGGAAACGACCGGGGCGATGCATCCCACAGCTGAGGGTCATGCTTCCATGGCCGACGCGATTTTGATAGATTTGCGGCCCGAAGTCGCCAAGGTTTTTTCTGAAACACAGAATTAAACGGCCGACAGCGGGATAGACGCCATCGGCCGCAAGCAACCAAAAACATAACGCCCCCGAAGGATATTTTCGGTTACGATAACGACTTGGATCAACGTAAAGGCGAGCAAGCTGGAGATCAGCCCGCCTACCATGCTGGGGGAGCCCATCAACCCAAGCCATTATGTCAACCTAAGTTGACTTCCAGTATCTAAGTGCGGTAGGCCAAAATGTCAACCTAGATAGACAAATCTGGTTGCATAGCGGCTTGCAAAGCCCGCATAACTGGTTTATTTGTCAATCATGGTTGATAGTACTGACAAAAACCCTGCGAAAGACAATGTTCGCACCCTAATTTATCATTTAGGCCTTGCCATTGATGAGCGGTTATTGGCTTTGCGCAAAGGGACAATTTATGAAAACGCGCGTTCATCAGATGCTCGCGTTTTCGTAACAGCCGCGCGTCAGCCTTCTACAATCTCGGAAATTGCTCGAGAATTGAAGATTACCAGACAAGCGGCTCAGATGTCGGTGCAGCGATTGATGAAATTGCAAGTTGTTGAGGTTGAATCAGTCAACGGTCGGGATAAGCGAGTGGTCATTACACCTAAGGGCCAATTGGCCCGCAATACCGCTGCAAGACAGATTGAATTTATTGAAAAGGAATTTGCCGCTGTGCTCGGTGAAGATGGACTGGGAAAGCTGCGGGATAATCTCGCTACGATTGTTCAGAGATTACGGGATCATTCAGGTTCAGCTGCTGCGGATCCTAATTTGCGCCATTTTTAGATCAATCTGATTTTTGACGGAATCGTCAAAAGTCAGATAAATTGATCGAAAATAATAACTTAGGGCGCTTTTGATGTTTCCATGAAACATCAAAACGCTCTAGGCAACCGGAGTGAACTCGTCCTCGTCCTGTTCACGCATTAGACTTCGGATGGTTTCAAAAGCTTTGCGCACCAAAAATCCACGGGCTGTTGTGCCAAAACAAACTCGAATATGCTGGCTTGTTTGACCCTGTATCAATTGAAATGCTGAACCCGGTGTTACCTTTATATTTTTTGCACTGAGTGCATTTACAAACCGTGCAGTTTGCCAATGCTCAGGCAATTCGAGCCACGCATAGGGCGCACCCGGTTCGCAACGATATTTGCAGCCTTTGAACACATCCATGAAAGATGCGCGCAGTGCCGAAAGCTCAGCGCGGCTGCGGGCGAGAATAATATCCGCTAAATCCGTTTCAATCCAATAGCGCGCAATTTCGCCGGTGATGCCAACACTGCGCGAGGCCAAGGTGCGTACATGGGCGCGAAGTGACCTTTCTTGGCCTTGAGGTGTGACCACAAAACCAATGCGAAGGCCCGGAGCCAAGGTTTTTGACAGACTGGTGATATGATAGGTGATGCCAGGTGCAAGCGTATAAAAAGTTGGTGCTTGAACACGCGAATCCAGAAGTCTGAAAATATCATCCTCAACAATGGTGACATTGTATTTGTGTGCAATGGCTACAATATCCTCGCGCCGCTTCATACTCATGGTGCTGGTGGTTGGGTTTTGCAGCGTAGGAACAACATAGAGGATGCGGGATTTGCTGGTGCGAGCAGCGTGTTCAAAAGCAGCGGGCGTTAGGCCTTCGGAATCCATTTCCAATGCGATGGGTTGCACATGGGCGTTTTTGAAAGTGTTGCGCAACAAAGCGTAATTCACCTTTTCCGCCATCACAGTTTCGCCCGGCTCAGAAATGGCTTCGAGCACCGTAATTAGGCCCAGATGGGCTCCTGCGGTTATAAAAATATCGCGGATTTGCGCCTCAATGCCGCTGCGTTTGAGCCAATGGGCGGCCATGGATTTATGCAAGGGGAAACCATCAGGCGGGGCATAGTCCAAGAGATCGAGCTTTCGCGGATCACGCATCACCGCATGAAGGGCCGCATCAAATTCTTGGGGGTTTACAACAGGCGGCGGAATAGCGTGCGTTAAATCAATTACGCCATCTTGGTCATGGGAAATTGGTGTGATTGACGAAACGATATTACCGCTGCGAATATAAGAACCGCGCCCCACTTCGCCGGACAAAAGCCCGCGCAACTCTGCTTCTTTATAGGCTCTCGTGACCGTGCCCAATGTGACGCCCAGTTTCCACGCTAGATCACGCTGCGGGGGCAAACGGTCACCCTTTGTCAGGGATCCGCCCTCCACATCGGTGCTGATGGCATCAGCAATCGCTAGATACAATGGCTTGGAACGATCAAGTGTGGGCACCCAAATTGTCATGGTTACAATGTTTCGATTGTGCTGATCATGGCGTTGATTGTATCAATATTTTGAAAAAAAGCAAATGTTTTTGATTCAATTTGATAAATACAATAGATACAATTTAGATTACAGGAGCAGGAAATGCGCGAGTATTGCCGACATGAAGCCATGTCAAGACAGGCCTATGGCCGTTTGACTTGGGTCGTTCGTGTGATTGGCAATTGGCGCATGCGCAGCGATTTGCAACGTTTGCAGAAGCTGAGTGATTATCAGCTTAAAGACATTGGATTCAACCGAGCAGATATTTTGTTTTTGG
>JAYVPZ010000464.1:0-3682 GCA_043757105.1 Aestuariivirga sp.
CAACAGATGCCGAAGTTGAAGAAGCGGCAAAGATGGCGCAGATCCATAACTTTGTTCTCAGTTTGCCGAAACAGTATGACGCTATGGCGGGCCCTTCAATATCGTTCGCGCAATCGAGACCCGCTGCTTTTCACCACCGGAAAGTTTAAGCCCGCGCTCGCCCACCATAGCTTCATACTGTTTCGGCAAGCTCATAACAAAATTATGAATCTGAGCCATCTTCGCTGCTTCTTCCACTTCAGCATCAGTTGCATCTGGGCGGCCATAGCGAATGTTGTAACGCACAGTGTCGTTAAACAACACAGTGTCTTGCGGTACCATACCAATGGCGCGGCGCAAAGATTCCTGTTTCACTTCTGCGATATTTTGGCCGTCAATTAAAATTCGGCCTCCAGTGATGTCGTAAAACCGAAACAGCAAACGCGAGATCGTAGATTTGCCAGCACCCGACGGGCCGACAATCGCCACGGTTTTTCCAGCGGGCACATGCAGCGAGATATTTTTCAAAATCGGACGCTGTGCATCATAAGCGAAGGACACATTGTCAAAAACAATATCGCCCTTGCCTGCCTTAAATTCTGGCGCATTTGGTTTGTCAGCAATTTCAGCGTTCTGGCGCAGAATGCCAAACATGCCTTCAACATCGATCAGTCCTTGTTTAATTTCGCGGTAAGATGAGCCGATGAAATTGAGCGGCATATAAAGCTGGATCAGCAGCGCATTGCCCAAAACAAAGTCACCAATCGTGCTCGTGCCTTTCATTACACCAAAGCCCGACATCACCATAACAATCGTCAAACCGATCGAATAAATTATTGCTTGGCCAGCGTTGAGAACGGCAAGTGACACCCAAGTGCGAATAGCCGCCTTTTCATAAATCGCCATCGAGCTGTCATAACGCGCAGCCTCGTGCTTCTCGTTGCCAAAATATTTAACAGTTTCAAAATTCAACAAACTATCAATGGCTTTAGAACCAGCATCATTATCTGCTTCGTTCATCGTGCGGCGAATATCAATGCGGCGTTCCGTGGCCCAATAGGTGAACCACAGATAGGCGATGATGGTGACGACAATCACCAACATATAAATCAAGCCCAGTGAATAGGCCATTAAGCCACAGACCAGAAAGATCTCAAGAGCAGTTGGGAATGTATTGAACAAAGAAAAACGCAAAACTGAATCGACGCCATTAATGCCGCGCGAAATAATGCGCGAAAGCCCGCCAGTGCGACGCTCCAAATGGAATTTCAAACTGAGGGCATGAAGATGTCTAAATGTGTTGATGGATAATTCGCGCACTGCACGCTGGCCGACCTTGGCAAAAATCGCGTCGCGCATTTGTGCAAACACCACTGCAAAAATCCGGCCCAGTCCGTAAGCCATCACCATAAAAACTGGAACGCTGAGGAGTGCGACTTCAATACCCTTGTTCGCAACCAAATAGTCCGTGGCCCATTTGAAGGCATAGGGCGTCAGCACCGTTACAGCTTTTGATCCAACCAATAATGATAAAGCGATGACCACACGTGCCTTTAAATCGTTTCGGCCCAGAGGCCATAACAGCGGCAACAAGGCCTTCATAGTTTCCCACTGGCTGGTTTCGCCAGTGGCTTTGGTCATCGTCGAATCCATCATAATTATTGTGCCTGCGCCACGGGTGCTGTGATAATTTGACCAGGGAAAATCATACGCGGATTTTTGATGATCTGCTTATTGGCTTCATACAGCACTGTGTATTGACGGCCATAGCCATAGATGTTGCGCGATATGACCCAGAGATTATCACCGGGTTGAATCGTAATTTGGCTAGGTTTAGGAACGACAGGCGTTGCAACCTCTGCCACCTTTACTGGCGTATCAGTTGCCACAGGTGCTGGCTCCGTTTTAGTAGGCGGCGTTGCGGCCTGTGCGGCTTTCACAGCTTCTTCGCGCTTGAAAGGCGATTCAATGCGCGACTTCACATTGCCGTCGGCGGTCAATTCATCAACACGCAATGTGTAAACACCAGCAACAATTGCTGTACCACCACTATAATTCCATTTGCCCAGCGCATCTGTTTTCGTTTCGCCTTGAAAAATATTATCAACATAAAGCCGCACAGCGCTGTTGGGCGTTCCCCGACCCGCAAACTGAATGTTGCCTTCCGCGCCATAGTCAACAGCGTCAAGCGTTACCGTTTCTGACTTTATGACCGGAGCCTGCACGATTTTCGTTGGAGCATCTGGGGTGATCACAGCAACCATGTTTTCGCCCTCGCCCTTCGGCTTCACCGCCACTGCCACAGTTTGCGCAGATGATTGAACGATGCCATTGATCTTGGTTTCCAAAGTCAGCGCGCCCGCACCTGCTGGCAAAGCTTTTCCGGGGATCATCACAAATGATCCATCAGCAGTGGCCGTGGCTGTGGCCACCACTTCGCCATTCAACTTCGCCACAACGCTGGTTCCAGGCGCTGCATGGCCTGCGATCACAGCCTCTCCCCCGGTTTCAACACGCACAGTGTCAAAACTTGGAACAATTGCCTCGGGTGTCGCTGGCTTTGCCGGTGTAACGGCCATGGCCTGTTGCTCTGGCTTTGCCACGGCATTGGGAGCTTCCGCGCTCAGCTTTGAAACATCAACCAATTTTGGCTGTTGCGTCACCACATAGCCAAACGTACCTGCGGTAATAACCGCAAGGCTGGTGAAAATGGCAATCGGGTTAATTTTCATAATAGTTCCAGTTCAATCTATCCAAATAGAAGTGCAATAAATGCTATATAAATACGAGTCGGGCGCTTCATAAGCGCCTGCTCTACAAGAAGCAAACCGGAGAAACCATGAATATCCCCACACACCGCCTCTGCGTTTATTGCGGCTCTGGCCCCGGTCGGAACCCCGCCTATATGCAAGCTGCCGATGATTTGGGCGTAGAAATGGCAAAGGCTGACATTGGCTTGGTTTATGGCGGCGGCGGCATGGGTTTGATGGGACAAGTGGCAAGAGGCGTTTTGTCGGCGGGTGGTCATGTGACGGGCATTATTCCTGAATTTCTGGTTTCGAAAGAGCGGATGTTGGAAGACGTTTCTGAACTCATTGTCACGCGCACGATGCATGAGCGCAAAACCTTGATGTTTGAAAAGGCCACTGGCTTTGTGGCCCTGCCTGGCGGCGTTGGAACGCTTGAGGAATTGGCGGAAATCACCACTTGGGCGCAACTGGGCCAGCACGCCAAGCCATTGATTGTGTGCAATATTGAAAATTATTGGGATCCTTTATTGGTGTTGTTTGAACATATGCGCGCCGAAAATTTTATCCGCGCAGGCATGGAGGTGTTGGTTGAAGTCGCCAAAACCGCAGCGGAAGTCGTGCCGATTTACCAGCATCGCCGTTCCGTGACAGTTGATAAAGTTCCGTTAAAAATTATTCAGGATAAGCTCTAGCCCAGCTCTCCGGATTTATCGGTGTCTAGCAGCTTCACCGTACGGAGTCAAGGATTATTTTACTGTTCTAGATTTTTCAGCCTGAAGTGAAGAAGCCGAATAAATTACCAGTGCTATCCAAATCATCGCAAAAGACAGCAATTTCCATTTATCCAAGTGTTCGTGAAAAATGAACACGGCCGTCAGGAAAACCAAGCTCGGCGAAATATATTGCAACAGGCCTGCTGTTGAATAACGCAGGCGTTTGATCGAAGCCGCAAA
>JAYVPZ010000465.1:0-3647 GCA_043757105.1 Aestuariivirga sp.
ACGGCGCCGAGCAATTTTTTGAACATGTATAATACTCCCTGAATTGAGATCACGCGTTTTTGACCGGCTGATCAAGCCTTATGCGTAATCAACTCTAAAATCAGACATTTGGCAAGCGTCTCGCATCTTGAATTCTGGGCAAAGCGTCACAATCTCTGTTACAAGGAAGTGCACCCATTGCACGAGAATGGAGAAGTTAAGATGATCGACCAAAAAATAAGTGCGGAGCAATTGGCCCAAATGGGCAATGGCGTTCTGGCTTATGTTCGGGAAATTGAAGGCCGCAACGCCGCTGCTATGTTGGGCGGGCAACTCAATGTTGCGCCAGATGCAAAGTTGTTTTGTCTTTATAACGCCAATGGCCAACCGATTTCAATTTCACAAAGCAAAGAAGCAGCTTTAGGCAGCGCCTTTGAGCACGAGTTGATTGCCGCAACCTTGCAGTAAATTCTAAGCAGCGCTGGCTGCTGCCGCAGCCGGCTCGGTGAGGATCGCATAGAGCCCCTCGGCCGTTGTCGTGCCACGCAGTTTGGTCATCGTGCCGGGCTCTCTCAGCAACCGCGAGATTCGGGCCAGTGCGGTTAAATGGTCAGCCCCTGCATGATAGGGTGATAAAAGCACAAACACCAAATCAACGGGCTGCCCATCAACACTGTCATAGGCCACGGGTGCTGCTAATTTGGCGAACAAGCCATAGACACGGGTGATGTTTGGTAAACGACCATGCGGAATTGCAATGCCTTGGCCTAACCCGGTTGAGCCTAGTTTTTCACGCGTCAGAAGCGTTTCAAAAATAATCCGGTGATCAACAGCCACAACGCCTGCAAACACTTGCGATAATTCTTGAAGCAATTGCTTTTTGTTTTGCGCTTTAACCTGCGGAAGCACCGCGCGGGAATCGATAATTTCAGCAAGGTTCATGAATTTTAACTTTCTGCTGCTTTAAGATTTGGCCGCAGTATGCGGATCGATCCAACCAATATTGCCGTCGGGCCTGCGGTAAACCACGTTTAACCGACCTTCTTTGGTATTGTGGAACAGCACAAAATTAGTTGTCGAAATATCAAGCTGCATAACAGCCTCACCAACTGAAAGCTCAGGAATTTTGGCGGATGTTTCAGCAATCACGGGCGCATGCATGCCTTGTGGCTCGTCCCCCACATGATCATCATCATGAGGAATCACATAAGCTGAAGCTTCGCGTGCAACGCGATCAAGACGCGGGGTGCGGTGATGATCTTTCAAGCGCTGCTTATATTTCTTCAATTGCTTTTCAAGATGGGCAATTGCTGAATCAGCACTGGCCATTGCCGTTGCTTCTTCAGCATGAGATTGCAAAACCAAGCCTGTTGCTAAATGCAAAGTACAGTCGGTTAAGAAAAACGCCCTACGTTTTTCGAGCGTCACATGCCCGTGCACAGCGCCTTCAAAGAATCGTTCACGAAATGATTGAAGCTTGGTTTCAATGTGAGATCGCAAAGCATCGCCAACGTCGATGTGCTTTCCGGTGATCTGAATTTGCATGGTAGACTTATTTCCTTGCTCGCCATCCGGGCTCAATAAACATGGGCTTTAATCGCCGCTTCGTCAACTGGCTCGAATTTAATTTCGCAATATAAAAACTATCTGAGGCCGGATTGTGATCCGGCCCATTGGTTAAAATCCGGCGGACACTTATTGCGAAGCTAACCAAAAGTCAATGCACTAGCCGTGCTTAGACCGGGCTTCTCTGCGACGCTGCACCGAAGATAAAATATTCAGAGATTCTCTATATTTAGCAACTGTTCTGCGGGCGATTTCAACATTTTCAGCCTTCAACAAATCCACGATATCATCGTCAGACAACACATGATCCACAGTTTCTTTTTCAATCAACTCGCGAATGCGCTGGCGCACCGATTCTGCGGAATGGGCTTCACCATTGAGATCACCAGACTGTATTGCATTGGTGAAAAAATATTTCAGTTCAAAAGTGCCGCGTGGTGTCGCCATATACTTATTTGAGGTCACGCGGCTAACAGTTGATTCGTGCATCTCAATGGCATCGGCCACAGTCTTCAACGTAATGGGGCGCAAATGCTGCACGCCCAAAACCAGAAATGCATCTTGTTGTTTTACAATTTCGCGCGCCACTGTTAAAATGGTTTTCGCACGCTGATCCAAACTTTTCACCAACCATGTGGCTTGAGCATGGCACTCGCTTAAGAATAATTTGTCTTCGGTTTTTTGTGCACCACGCGAAACTTGTGCAGCATATTGATTGTTGACCAATACGCGCGGTAAGGTTTCTGAATTGAGCTCAATCATCCACGATCCATCATTGGCGGCGCGCACGGAGACATCAGGCACAACGGGCATCACGGGCTCTGAGCCAAAAGCATGACCGGGTTTGGGATTGAGTGCACGGATTTCGGCAATCATCTCATGAATATCTTCAAGGCCTACATGACAAAGATTCTTGAGGGCGGGGAAATCGCGCTTAGCAACCAACGGTAAATTATCCAACAAAGCATCCATCGCCGGATCAAAGCGATTGCGCTCCATGAGCTGCAAACGCAAACAGTCCTTGAGGTCGGCAGCAAACACGCCAACCGGATCGAATTTTTTTAAAATAACCAAAACACGCTCGACATGAGAAGCATCCGTCCCCATCGTTTCAGCGATGCTTTTCGGATCGGAGGTCAGATATCCAGCCTCATTCACCGTGCCAATCAAATGCTGACCAATCAGAATATCTGATGGTTCGCGCAAATGCATAAACAGTTGAGCGGTTAAATGTTCGGCCAAAGTTTCTTCTCGGCTCACATTGGCGGCAAAATCATAGGCCTCACCATCGAGCGAAACTTGGCCAGAGCCACGTGTGTTCGTCCAACCTGAATCAGGCATTGGCCCAGCGGACATTTGCGAAACTGGCGCACCACCATCCGATGGAGACGTTGCGCCATCGCCATCAGAACCGCGCGCATCGCCCGCTGAAAATGGGGCATCCTGAACTTCAGCTTTTTCTGGTTTTACCTCGGCGATGGAAGTCTCACGCAGTTCATTACGCTCTAAAAGCGGGTTCCGTTCTAATTCGGCATCAATGAAGTTCTGCACTTCAATATTCGACATTTGCAAAAGCTTAATCGCTTGTTGCAGCTGCGGGGTCATGACCAGGGATTGGCCCTGCTTCATGACGAGTCTTTGCATTAACGCCATGGCGCTTTCATAGGCTTAAAGTGTAAAATTATCGCCAAGATAATAACGCCGCACATTGGCATCGTTAACAATGTCTTGCGGCGTTCCCTCAGTTAAGACATGACCTTCATGGATGATGAGCGCACGATCGATAAGGTCGAGGGTTTCTCGTACGTTGTGATCCGTAATAAGCACCCCGATGCCCCGAGCGGTGAGCTGTCGCACCAGCTTGCGAATATCATTGATCGCAATCGGGTCAACTCCAGCGAAGGGCTCGTCGAGGAGCATATATTGGGGAGAGGCTGCAAGGGCGCGGGCGATTTCGACACGCCGACGCTCTCCACCAGAGAGCGCAACAGCCGGCGAATGCCGGAGGTGGGCAATTGAGAACTCATCATACAACTCACGCAACAAACGTTCACGTTTGGCCTTCTCGGGCTCATGTAGCTCGAGAACCGAACGTAGATTTT
>JAYVPZ010000466.1:0-14354 GCA_043757105.1 Aestuariivirga sp.
CGACAAAGGATGCGGCATGGCAATCACCTCCGCGCATATTGAATCACGTCGCACCTGATTTGGGAATCAAATTCGACTCAGGCAGACCATCCGAGGCTCAAGAATTCAAATTCAAATCGACCCCACGCGCACCCTCAGTAAGTGCCGTGGGGTTTTTTGATTGTGAATGAGCAGCGACTTTTACTCCGTCACCCCAGCGAAAGCTGGGGCCCCGCTAGCCAAAAAGTCATTACTTTCAATAAAGCGGGGTGCCAGCTTTCGCTGGCATGACGGCAGTTGGAAACATCCAAAATTGAAAATATAAAAAGCGAAAACCACCCTTGCAATCCCAAGAAAGTCTAGCTATCTAGCGCGAAGTCGGGAGATTAGCTCAGTTGGTAGAGCGCTTCGTTTACACCGAAGATGTCGGGAGTTCGAGTCTCTCATCTCCCACCACTTTAAGTCAAACAATATAATGACTTAGAGAACATCTTGGAAAAGCCCAATTGCCTTTCGCCTCAACTGTCACAACTGTGTCACAGCAAGAGGAAGAAACATGGCTACAATCCGTAAAAGAGGCGTCCGTTGGCAAGTCCAAGTGAGGCGCAATGGCACTCCATCCTTGTCGAAAAGTTTCATCAATCGCAAAGATGCAGAAGCTTGGGCAAGGCAAACCGAGATCAAAGTTGATCGTCGCGAACTTCCTCATGACCCAAGACAATTGCAGCACTTCACTTTAGGGGATTTAGTTATCCGTTACCGCGATACAGTCACACCTTTGAAGCGTGCGGCCAAAGTCGAAACGATCGTCCTAAATGCTTTTCTGAGTCACATAATCTGTCGCAAGCGAGTGAGCGACCTATCAGTATCAGACTTCAACAGTTATCGTGATGAACGATTACTCGAAGTGAAGGCCATGAGCCTCAAGAGAATGCTCTCACCAATTCAAAATATGTTTGAGGTAGCTCGGACTGACTGGGAACTTCCCATCCGTGAAAACCTCATCAGCAAATTGAAACTCAACTGTTTAAGCAACAGGCGTGAACGTAGACTAAAAGAGGGGGAATTAGAAATGCTGCAAAGGGCAGCAACTAAAACCCAAAATCTAATGATCTGGCCAATTGTTTTGTTTGCCCTAGAAACGGGCCTCAGAAGGTCTGAGATACTTTCGGCTAGGTGGAATCACTTGGACATCAGAAACCGAGTCCTAGCTATTCCTATGGCCAAGAATGGGCATTCCAGAACCATTCCCTTGTCAAATGCTGCATTGGCTGTCCTTTCGCAAGAATGGCAGCGTAAAAAGGTGTCAGAGGATGAATGGATGTTCCCTCTTTCTGCAAATGCTTTCCGATTGGCTTGGGAACGTCTAAGGCACAGGGCAGGGATCAATGATCTACACTTCCATGATCTGAGGCACGAAGCCATCAGCAGGTTCTTTGAGTTGGGACTCACCTATCCGGAAGTTGCTCTGCTGAGTGGTCACCGTGACACAAGAATGCTTTTCCGTTATGGTCATGCCCAGCAGCTCAGAATAATAGAACAATTTGACGCTGGAAAATAGTCAAGCAAAGTTCCAACTGCACTGAGTATTGGTGTTAGTCTACATTAGTTAAGTAATTGATATATAATGTCTAGTTAGAATAGGTATGAGTAATGTAATAGTCCTCTACAGTAGGTCTAATTCTAGTCTGTCCTACTGCCTTCTTCTCTCTACTAACTCAGTTCTTCTCTCTACCAAAAAGAGCTACTTGAATGACCAAAATTGACTGGGAAAGAGCTGTTGTGAATGAGGAGGAAACGCAAATATACGCAAGAAGCACTTAAAGGTCATTCTGCTCGACCTCTACATCAATTGGTGTGTAGACCCAAGACTCAAAACCGCTATTTCGTTCGACCGAAATGCATATAAGGCACATTCTAGATACAACAAGCTCCACATCTCTAACCAGACAATTGAAATTTCTAAGAAGCTTCACAAGCTTGGTCTTGTACATCAAGCAAATGGGTTCATAAACAGGAAAACGAACATAGGTCGGATTACCCGTGTTTGGCCTACCGAACAGCTGATTGCAAAATTTGAACTTGCGAGATTTGGCCCATTCGTAGTTGACACCCATTTCAATCAAGAATGTATTATCCTGCGAGACTAGCTTAAATAGTTACGGTTCTTTTTCCTCTGCTGCTGCTAAAGTAATTTTGATTTTGAATATCATTGTTTGGGTCATCGTCAGTCGCTTCATTTTCTTCAAAGTGAAAAAATCTGGAGTTTTGACTCACTTCCGACCAAGTGGTGTCAGTTTTCAGAAAAGCTCAACCCACCGTACTGGTAGCAATCATAGAATCACAAATCCTGATTTGGCAGTTCTCACCCAACAAGTCACTGGTGTGCTACTCAATCTAAAGACAGACACAAAGTTGAGTTGGCTCGACCTGCTTCCCAGTTCAGAAAGAGTGGCAATAGGTTTGCTCTTGAGAGATTGGAGCAAAGACCGTACTTTAAAATATCTAAAATCCACTCAGAAAAGAATCACAGATGGAAACAGATATGAGGCTGTTGCCGTTATCGATTCCAAATTCGAAACGATTTCAAATCATCAGGCGGTTACAAAGGTTGATGCTGCCCTTGTGGCTACAGCGGAAAAACTTCTCCAGTCGGGCATTTCCGCAGAAAATCTAGGCATTGCATTTTGCGAAGCAAATCAAAATATAGCCCTAACGATCTCTGGCGATCCGTTGCTTGGAATGACCCTGCTATCTGAATCGGTTAGAAGTATAGGCTAGAATGCCCATTTTTATTGTCCCATTGCTTGCCAACACGAGCTGTCGGTGACGGTAATTAGCTTCGCTATCCCAAACAATACGAGGGCAAGGTCACAAACATCAAGATTTGTGTGTAGTGCGTAACCATCCGAGCAAATCTACTGAATTCAACCTTTCTATTGAGAATGTTGATGTTTTCAAAACTAGAATTTCTACTCAGGAACTCCGAGGCATCTTTCTCCCGAAATGCCCCCACTCAGTCCCCCCTTGGCCGGGGGTGGGACAGGGGGTGAACTATTAGGCAAGGGTGTTTTCTTGTGCTCTGAATCAACTTAGATCGCTCCTAAACGCATACGGACAAAGAAAGTGTCACAACGGGCCCCGCTTGGAGTTTAAGACAACGCCCAAGCAACCTGTGTGGCAGCAGGTTTTATTGCCGTAGCATCTGTCACACTGGTGTCACAGTGAGGGCTGTTTTTCTAGGGATATTGATTAGCTGCCGAAAAACCGCTATCTTCGCAACTTGTTGAGAAGTAAGGTTTTTTGGATCGGAGCGAAGCGACACAGTTGGTAGAGCGCTTCGTTTACACCGAAGATGTCGGGAGTTCGAGTCTCTCATCTCCCACCAGCCTTCGCCCACTGGGCTACGGCTCGGCATGCCAGCAGAACTCGAAATTCAGATTAGCCCAAGGGGCGAAGGCTGCCGCGACGGAGTTGCACTTGCAACGGAGGCGGGCTTAGCTCAACGCATGAAATATGTTTATATACTCCAGTCCGAAATCGGCGACCATTTCTATGTTGGTGTCACTGATGACCTCAAATCAAGATTGCACCGCCATAATGCAGGTGAAGTTACTCATACGTCAAAATTCAAACCTTGGCGATTGAAAACATATATTGCATTTTCTAATCCCCAGTCGGCAATTGAATTTGAAAAATACCTCAAATCCGGATCAGGGCGAGCATTTGCAAAAAAGCGTTTGTAGATCAAACAATCGCATTTGGCTCTTGGTCAATTTTTGGCAACGGCTTGCCCTTACTTAACTTCACCCACAGCACCAAACGCCTCATCAGCAGCAATATCGGCTTTGCCTTCAATTGCGGCTTCAAAAATCCGCAAACGTTTGTAGATGGAGAGCAGATCAATTATGCTTGGCCATGACTGCACGAGATATTGCATGGCACCCTTTACTTCGCTCATGGCATTTCGCACTTGCTGGAAGATACCAAAAGTAATAGCACCTGCTGCGATTGTTGGCACTAAGACCAAAAGTGAAACCACAGCATCGGCTTGCAAATAAAGATAACGGCCCAGATTGAAATACAAATAATTCGAGAACAATGTGAAATAGTTCTTCTGAACATTTTTGAACAAACCTTGAAGCGTCAAAGGTGCGGCGCGGGTTTCAGCATCTTCGCCATAGACAAGTTCTTTGCGGTAAGCCGCTTCGACCCGCTGATTTTTAAATTCAAGTCCGGGCAACCTGACGCCGATGAGCGCCAACAATCCAGTTCCAAACAATGACCAGACAATTGAAACAATCACCAGCGAATTTGGAATTGCGCCAATGATGGGGATAGACGCAACCGATTTTGACAGGACCGAGAGCACTGGCAAAAACGCTATCAAAGTCATGATTGAGCTCACAAATGACGCTCCCAAATCCTCCACCAATCTGGCAAAGCGCATGGTGTCTTCTTGTACACGCTGTGATGCGCCTTCGACCTTACGGAGCTTTGTCCAGTTTTCGACGTAGAACTCGTTCATCGCCGTGCGCCAGCGGAAGGTAAAATGGCTTGTAAAAAAACTAAGCAGAATGGCAACAATAATCCAGACAGCAAGAATTCCGATCAGTTGCCCCATGCCACCATAGAGCTGACTTTCAGAAATTGTGCCTTTTGTCGCAGGGTCAAGTGCCTTCTGAATCAAATCAAAGTAAGGGCCATACCAATCATTAATAGCGACACTGATTTGAACTTGAAAATAGGTGACAAACACAATCAGAGCCGAACCAAGCACTGACCAGTTGAACCACTTGTGAGGGGAATAGGATCGCCAAAATATCGCGAAGACCGCTACCATCACGATAAAGAAAAGATCAAACCAAATATGGGGCGCAGTCGTTAGCGCCGTCGCTCCAATAATTGACGGCGCATCGGCTGCGGGGTTGGGCAGACCAATTGCAGAGCCCCAATTTTTGGCTGAAAGATTCCATAACAAGATACCGAACAATGACCACACGGCCGCTGATAAGAAAAACGGTTTTGGATTTGGAAAAAAAGATTTGAACATCGGCTTAGTCTTTCCTGTTTTGGCTCTAGATTCGCGGCAGCATAGTCTTTACGGATAAGTTTCAACATAAGATTATGGGTAAACAACTTGTCATTTTCCGTGCTTCCAGGTGATTTAGATGTGGCGGTGGCCGATTGGTTGCAGACCCAAAATGGGGATATGCTCCGGGCAAAATCGGGCGAGCTGACTGAAAAGTATCGGCAGGGCAAAAATTCTGGCCATGTTGATTTGGCGGCCTATCTGACCACGCGCATGCCTGCCACCTATGCAGCAATTTCGCGTGTATTGGCAGAGGTTGCAAATGTTGCCCCTGAATTTGCGCCGCAATCCATGCTCGATATTGGGGCAGGGCCGGGCACGGCAAGTTGGGCGGCGCTGCAACAATGGCCCGATATCGCCAGCACCGCAATGATCGAACCCGATGTGCGG
Organism: Aestuariivirga sp.; assembly: GCA_043757105.1. GTDB lineage: Bacteria > Pseudomonadota > Alphaproteobacteria > Rhizobiales > Aestuariivirgaceae > Aestuariivirga. The sequence goes on from JAYVPZ010000466.1 coordinate 5,462, forward strand.
TTTGTGGAATTGGCAAAAAGTTTCGCCGCGCAGTCAAACATTCCAGCATTGAGTTCTGTCACGATCACTCGCGCCAAGCTGAACGAGACAGATGCCAAGGCCGATCTCGTTATTGCAGCTTATGTATTTGCTGAATTGGTTGAAAAGGAAGCAGGCCAAACTGCGCTGAAACTTTGGCAGCAGACCAAACATATGCTGATCATTATTGAACCTGGAACCCCGCGTGGATTTGCGCGCATTAAATCAGCTCGTGATAATCTGATTAAAGCAGGCGCATATATGATCGGCCCATGCACCCATGCCAACTATTGTCCGATGACAAGTGGCGAATGGTGCCGCTTCACTCAGCGCTTGGCCCGCAGCCGCGAACATATGCACGCCAAACAGGCCACAGTTTCTTTTGAGGATGAAAATTTCAGTTGGATAGCGGTGAGTCGCACCGCCGCGAAACTTCCCCTCGCACGGGTCATTGCGCCAGTTGAGAATGACAAACATTCCATGACGTTGAAACTGTGCAGCGCAAACGGCCTGACGACAAGCCAGATTGCCAGACGCAATAAGGCGGCTTACAAACGTCATCGCAAATTGGCGTGGGGGCATGTCATAACGAAAAACATGGAAGATCAAGATGCCTGATTTGGCCCCGTACAAAGCCCAAGCCCAACACTATCTTGATATCCTCGTTGGTTGGCTTTCCAGCCCGCAATTTTATGCGCAGGTGATTGCGATCATCGCCGCGTTGCTGATTGCGCGCATTGTTGCCAAACAAATCCTCGCTCAGCTTTGGTTGTTTAATACCGAGCCTACTGAAGGTCGGTTTCTGCGTTACTTAAAACTGCTTTATTCATGCCGCGACCTTTTGCATCCGATTATAGTTGTCGCATTTCTGGCCGTTGCTGCTTCTGTCTGTGACGCGGCGATTGGTTCATCTTGGTTGGTGCGGATGGCTGGTACTACAGCGGTGGTCTTGCTGCTCTATTCAGTCATCAATCGTTTCATATCCAACCCATTGTTCAACGTCGCCGCGCGCTGGATCGGTATGCCATTGGCTGCCATTTATATGTTTGGCCAGATGGGAAATTTGTTGGGGTGGCTCGATTCCGTTGCCTTCCAAGCCGGTAACATTCGCATTTCAATGCTCGCGCTGATTAAAGCTGCGGGGTTTGGCGGGGCGCTGTTCTGGGCCGGGCGTGTTTCATCTAACGCTGGCCAAAAAGTGATCCGTGATCAGCAAACCGTCGATGTTCAAACCCGCGAGTTGGCAGCTAAAGCTTTAGAGCTGGTTGTGTTCGCCATTGCTGCATTGTTGTTATTCAACGTGTTGGGCATGGATTTGGCCGCACTCACCGTGTTCTCGGGCGCGTTGGGTGTGGGCCTTGGATTTGGCTTGCAACAGATCGCCTCCAATTTTATTTCAGGCATCATTATATTGTTGGAACGCTCGTTAAAAATTGGCGACTACATTGAACTTGAAGACGGCCGCGCTGGCACGTTGCAAGATATTAACATGCGCTCCTCAACGCTGACCACCTATGACGGCAAAGATATTATGGTGCCCAACGAGCGCTTCATCACCACGCGGTTTGTGAACTGGACGCATACCGATCCAAGGCAACGCTATGAAGTGCCATTCTCGGTGGTCTATGACACCGATATTCGAAAAGTGGCACCTCTGATTGTAGAAGCGATTGCAAAGGTGCCAAGTGTTTTGCAAGAACCGGAGCAACCGGCATGTGAGCTCAAGAGCTTTGGCGACAGTGGCGTGCGTTTCACAGCCAAGTTTTGGGTGAATGGCATAGATGATGGCCAGAATAATTATACCTCTGATGTGATGTATGCAATTTGGGACGCGCTCAAAGCTGCCAAGATCGAGATGCCATCGGGTGCGCAATATGTGCGAGTGGCGACAAGCAATGTTCTGAAAAAGGAAAAATAATGCGCCGTTTAATTTCATCAGGATCAACATTTGAAAATGACATTGGTTATTCGCGCGCGGTGGTGGATGGGGAATGGTGTTTCGTTTCTGGCACAACGGGTTTTGATTATTCCAACATGACTATTTCGAAAGACGTGGCCGCGCAGGCTGATCAAACATTTCAAAATATAAAATCTGCAATGGAGCAGGCGGGTTTTGCTTTGGCTGACATTGTGCGGGTGCATTATCTTTTGCCAAAAGCCGACGACTTTCCGGCGTGCTGGCCCGTATTGAAGAAATATTTGGGCGATGTGCGTCCCGCTGCCACGATGTTTGTAACAGGACTGGCTGATCCACGCATGAAAATTGAGATTGAAGTGACGGCGAAGAAGCGCGGCTAAATAGAAAAAGGCGGAACCAGAAGGCTCCGCCAATTTTGGGTTTCTCTCGTTATACTGTTGCTCTTGCGGACAACAGATCGGCGGCAGCTTTAAAGCGCCACTCAATTCTTCCTCCCTGGACCCGGGCCATCAGCCTTCGTCTCAGGTGACAGAGATAATCAGATAATTTTGTGTTTGCCAAGTGAATTATGACTTTCCTATGGCCATCGGGTCATCTCGACACCTTGCCTAAATCATCCAATCGCTTAAAAGAGCGCGAAATCAATACGACACAAGGATTCTTATGCGCCTCTCGCAATATTTTATGCCCGTCCTTCGCGATGATCCAAAGGAAGCCGAAATTGTTTCGCATCGTTTGATGCTACGCGCTGGCATGATCCGCCAAGAAGCAGCGGGCAGCTATTCATGGCTGCCGACAGGTTTTCGCGTTCTGAAAAAGATTGAGCAAATTGTCCGCGAGGAACAAGACCGGGCAGGGGCCATTGAAGTGTTGATGCCAACGCTTCAATCCGCAGACCTATGGCGCAAGTCTGGTCGCTATGATGATTATGGCAAGGAAATGCTGCGCATCAAAGATCGCCAAGACCGCGATATGTTGTTTGGCCCCACCAATGAAGAAATGATAACTGACATTTTTCGTTCGGGGATTCAGTCTTATAAAGACGTGCCGCGCAATCTTTATCACATCCAATGGAAATTCCGCGATGAAGTGCGACCCCGTTATGGTGTGATGCGTGGCCGTGAATTTTTAATGAAGGATGCTTATTCGTTTGATCTAACAGCAGAGGCTGGCCAGCATTCTTATAATAAGATGTTTGTGGCTTATCTGCGCACATTTGCGCGGCTTGGATTAAAGGCCGTGCCGATGCGTGCTGACACAGGCCCAATTGGCGGTGATGCCAGCCATGAATTTTTGATTTTGGCCGAAACTGGCGAGAGCGGGGTGTTCTTCGACAAAGACTTTCACGATATGGATTGGTCAGCTTTCGATATTGATTACGATGATGTGGCTGCTGTTGAAAAGGTGGTGAAGTCGTTCACGTCAAAATATTCTGCTACAGATGAAAAGCACGATGCAGCAGAATTTGATACGCGTGTTCCTAGGGAAAAACAGCTTTCAGGACGTGGCATTGAAGTGGGGCATATCTTCTTCTTCGGTGATAAATATTCCAAGCCATTGGGCTGCGAAGTGCAGGGTGCTGATGGCAAGAAGGTCACATTGCAATCAGGTTCATATGGGATAGGCGTTTCGCGTTTGGTGGGCGGCATTATTGAAGCGTCGCACGATAAGGACGGAATCATTTGGCCAGAATCTGTGGCACCATTTCATGTTGGCTTGATCAACATAAAAGTTGGTGATGCCGAAGCCGATACGACCTCTGATAAGATTTACAAAGCGCTGCAGGCCAAAAGCGTGGACGTGCTTTATGATGACCGCAATCAACCTGGAGGTGCCAAATTTGCGTCAATGGATTTGATTGGCTTGCCTTGGCAAATCATCATTGGCCCGCGCGGCTTGAAAGAGGGCATTGCTGAAGTGAAAAACCGTAAGACAGGCGAACGCGAGAATGTTGCGCTTGATCAGATCGTCGGGCGCTTCACAAAATAATGGCGCAAGGCTTGCCCGATACAAAACCTTTTGCCGGATTTGAGTGGCAGATTGCTTTGCGTTATCTGCGGGCCAGAAGGCGCGAAGGTTTTATATCGGTGATCTCGGCTTTATCGTTCCTCGGCATTGCTTTGGGTGTGGCCACGTTGATTGTTGTCATGTCCGTGTTCAATGGATTTCATGCTGAATTGCTGGGTCAAATTCTCGGCTTTTCAGGCCATGCCGCCGTGTTCCGTAGCGACCAAGACCCGATCAAAGATTACAAACAACTGCAAGTTAAAATCAGCAAAGTGAATGGTGTGACCCGCGTGATCGCCTTGGTGGAAGGCCAAGCTATGGTATCTTCGCTCAAACAGGCCACGGGTGCATTGGTGCGCGGCATTAGTGAAGAAGATTTGCTTAAGGTTACTAATATCAGCAACAAAGATTTGCACACCGCAATTCAAGTGCCGGGTGTTGAAGATGCAAAGCCGAGCTTCGTTGGTTTCGATAAATCTGATGGTGTGGCGATTGGTGAAAACATGGCGCGGCAACACCAAGTGGGACTCGGCAGCACGATCACTTTGATTGCACCTAATGGTCCAGACACAGTAATTGGCAACACCCCGCGCATCCGAGATTATAAAGTCATCGCCATCTTTAAGATGGGCATGTCGGATTATGATAACAGTGTGGTTTATATGCCGATCGTGGAATCTCAGGATTTCTTTTCGACCGATGATGGCGTGACCAGCCTTGAAATTATGATTGATGATCCAGACACAATTGGTGCAAAATCGCCCGGCATACTTCAGTCCATCGGCCCAGATTTGATGATGCAAACGTGGCAGACGCGCAATGTGGCGTTTTTCAATGCACTGGCTGTAGAACGCAATGTCGTGATCATGGTGGTGTTTTTGGTGGTGCTTGTGGCTGCCTTAAATATTATCTCTGGCCTTTTCATGCTGGTGAAAGATAAGGGCAGCAACATCGCAATTCTGCGCACCATAGGGGCCACCAGCGGTGCCATTATGCGTATTTTCTTCTTAACTGGAGCGGCAATCGGAACCATCGGTACATTTGTTGGAACTGTGTTGGGAATTTTGATCTGTGTAAACGCTGACAATATCCGCAAAGGAATTCAATGGCTGTCAGGCGTTGATCCGTTCAATCCACAATTTTATTATTTGGCAAAACTTCCAGCAAAAATTGATGCAATGCAAACGATATACATTGTTGTTGCGGCTTTGATCATTTCCTATTTGGCGACGATTTATCCGGCTTGGAAAGCTGCACGGCTCGACCCGGTTGAGGCTTTGCGTTACGAATGAATTTGCGTCCCGCACTTGAATTGCAAAACATCTCTCGCGTTTTTGGCGCAGGCGGAACGCGGCTTGAAATTTTCAAAGACTTATCGCTCACCATTGTGCCGGGCGAGATCGTAGGGCTGATCGGCCCATCCGGTGCTGGCAAATCATCATTGCTCCACATCGCAGGTTTGCTTGAAAAACCAACAGCGGGCGAAGTGGTGATTGCGGGTCAGCAATGCAATCATTTGAACGACGCAGCCCGCACGCGCATTCGCCGTATAGGCATTGGCTTTGTTTATCAGTTCCATCATCTGTTGCCGGAGTTTTCTGCGCTCGAAAATGTGGTCATTCCGCAGTTGATTGCTGCAACGCCAAAAGCAGATGCCGAAAAACGTGCTAAGGACTTGTTGGGTCGTTTGGGCTTGAGCCACCGCATTGATCATCGTCCGGCGGAGCTTTCGGGTGGCGAACAACAGCGCGTTGCCATTGCCCGCGCCATTGCAAATCGACCGTTGCTTCTCTTGGCTGATGAACCGACTGGGAATCTTGATCCACCTACAGGCGAAATGGTTCATCAGGAATTTACCCGGTTAATCAGAGAAGAGGGGCTTGGCGCACTGATCGCAACCCATAACTTTGAATTTGCAAGTCGCATGACCCGCGTTGTTCGATTGAGTAATGGTAGTTTGATGGATGGTTAGGCGGGCGGTTTTTTGCTTTTTACTATTGTCCTCGGCCAATGCGGAAGGCGCCGTCGCTGACCGAAATAGTTTTGCCTCGACAATATGCGCAACGGCGGAAAAAGAAGCCAAAGCAAACAATATTGATCCAGCATTTTTTGCCAGACTGCTATGGCGTGAAAGCCTGTTTGATCCCAATGTCGTGAGCAGCAAAGGTGCCCAAGGCATCGCCCAGTTTATGCCTGAAACCGCCAAGCTTCGCGGCCTTCATGACCCTTTTGACCCTGTTAGTGCAGTAAAAGCTTCAGCATCTTTTTTGGCGGATTTGCGCAACCAATTTGGAAATTTGGGTTTGGCAGCGGCGGCTTATAATGCTGGTGAAAAACGCATTGAGAGATGGCAACAAGACAAGTCATTGATGCCTGATGAGACTCAAGGCTATGTTCAATTTATAACAGGACACGCCGTAGAGGAATGGAAAGTGGCCAGTGCCAGTTTCCCTATGCCAGCCATTGGTAAGCAAAATGACTTCGTTTCAAATTGCGTTGCTTTGGCGTTGCAGAAAACCAAACTAGCAGAAACTGGAACGCGGACATCACCCCGCCAACCTTGGGGCGCCTTGGTGGCAGCGAATTTCAATGAACAAACAGCCGTTGGAATGTTTCAAAGATTGAAGTTGCGTTTTCCAACACTTTTTGCAAATCGCAGTCCAATGATCACTCGCAAAAAGAATTTATCACGTGGCACCCGCAAGATGGCCTTTGTGATGTTGGGTGAAAAATCAGCGGAGGCGGCGCAATCAACTTGCAACCAGCTGTTGGCCGTTGGAGCGGCCTGCATCGTCAGGCGCAATTAAAAACCCGCTGGAGGTTTTGCTTCCAGCGGGCTAAATAAATTCAGCTTTGTTACTTGCCAGCAGCTTTCATCTTGGTGCTGCAATCAACCCAGAATATCGCCCAAGTCTTGCCAGCAGGAACTTTGTTGTTCAACTTCATATCTTTCCACTGATTTCCACACTCGGTGATGCGGGCTTGTTGCATTCCCTTGGCGTCAAGTGGTTTGGCAACAGCCGCTGTTGCAACAACAGCAGGTTTCTTAGCCTTCATCATCGCTGCGTCGGCAGGCTTCTTGGCCACTGTGTCAGAAGTTTTCACCATCGCATCAGCAGCTGGCATTTTTGGTTTCTTTTTCATGGCGACGACAGGCTTGGTCATCGTATCTGCAGGTGCGGCGGCATCAGCGGGCGGTGTAACTGTGGCCGCTTCGGCGGGCTTAGGTTCCATCTTCGGTATCATAACCACGGGCTTCTTCATCTTTTTCAACTTCGCAGCCATGACTTTTGGAGCAGCAGCTACAACAGGGGCTACTGCTCCGGCATCTACTGGTGGTTCTGCAACAACCACGGCTGCGGCATCAGCTGGCTTCATTGCACCCATTTTCTTAGACGCAGCCTTTGCCTTCATGGTCTTGACCTTCTTCATGACAGGTGCAGCAGCAATAATTGGAGCATCAGCCGGAGGCGTTTCTAAAGCAGTTGCATCTGCGGGCTTTGTTGCATCCACTGGCTTGGCAGCCATTACTTTTGGCATTGCCTTCTTTTTAGTTTTTTCCATTTTAGCCATTGGCACAGCGGATTCAGCTGGCGTTGCTGCCATTGCATCTACGGGCTTAGCCAAAGCCTTGGCTTTCTTCATTTTCGCTTTTACCATCTTTGCTTTCGGTGCAGCGGCGGCAGGATCAACAGGCGGCGTTACCGTAGCGGCAGCAGCATCAGTGGCGCATTTGCTGGCAAAGGCTGCTTCCGTCATACCTGTAGGCACAACCTTATTCTCCGACATCGTTTTCCACTGGGTTGCGCAGTCTACAGCCATTGTCTTTGCCGACACCGTTGGTGCTGCAAAAAATAAGCCCATGGATAAAACCAAAATAGAACTGGAAATGTTTGAGAAATGAGAATTTGACATTTGGTCAAGACTCCAAAAAGGGTTGCTTCTACGCATCACGAACAATTGACTTTTTATTGTGGCAGGAATGGGACTCAATTCAATAATAAACTATTCTTAATCCACAGCTCACTCGTTTTCCTTTTTGCCATAACAGGCTAAGGATTAGCGATGGCCGATCCAAAATTCATTCATTTGCACATCCATACCTCCTATTCACTGTCTGAAGGCGCATTGCCCATCAAAAAATTGGCAGGCATGGCCAAAACCCAGAAAATGCCAGCTTTAGCGATTACCGACACGGGAAACCTTTTTGGCGCATTAGAGTTTTCCGAGGCCATGGTGGAGAAGGGCGTTCAACCCATAATTGGACTAAGGCTGCGGGTTGACTTGGCCCCACCCAGCGACACGTCTAAGCAACCGCTAACAGGTTTAAAAAACCACCCGACCCTCGTGCTCTTGGCCAAGAATGAGTTAGGCTATCTCAACCTGATGAAGCTATCTTCCAGTTCGTTTTTGGAAGTACCAGATAATTCTGAGCCGCACGTATCTTGGGCAAAGCTGAGCGCGTGTTCCGATGGTTTGATTTGCCTAACAGGCGGCCCCGAAGGCCCACTAAATGAATGCCTTGTGCAGGGGCAACACACTTTAGCAATCCAACTGGCAATGAAGTTAACGGATTTATTTGGCGATCGTTTGTACATTGAGCTTCAGCGCCACGGTACCGAAGCAGAGCAAACAGCCGAACCGAGTTTGATTGAAATTGCTTATAATCAAGCAATTCCGCTAGTGGCCACCAACCAATGCTACTTCGCAACACCTGATGACTATGTGGCCCATGATGCGCTGATCTGCATTGCTGCTGGCGATGTGATTGCTGCCGAAGATCGCAGAAGACTAACGCCAGAACATTATTTCAAATCTCAAGCTGAAATGGCGGCACTGTTTGCGGATATTCCTGAAGCACTCGAAAACACCATAGAGATCGCCAAGCGCTGCGCCTTTTGGGTGAAAGGCCGCAAACCCATTTTGCCGCGCTTTGCCGATGGTGATGAA
>JAYVPZ010000467.1:0-3562 GCA_043757105.1 Aestuariivirga sp.
GCACGGATCATATAGCCTGCTCCGCGCACGGTTTGCAGTAATTGTTCAGCAAATCCTTTATCGAGTTTGCCCCGAAGCCTAGACACATGCACATCAATCACATTGGTTTGCGGATCAAAGTGATAATCCCAAACATTCTCAAGAAGCATAGTGCGCGTTACGATGTGGCCTGCATTGCGCACAAGATATTCGAGCAATTTAAACTCGCGAGGCTGCAAGACAATGGGTTTGCCACCACGCGTTACCGTGCGGCTCATCAAATCAATTTCCAAATCCAAAGCCCTGAGTTTGGCATCCTTTGGATCAAGCAATTTACGGCTGCCCAACCCTTCAACACGCGCCAGAAGCTCGGCAAAGGCATAGGGTTTAGCCAAATAGTCATCGCCACCAGCGCGAAGCCCTTTCACCCGTTCATCAACGTCGCTGAGTGCGCTCAAAATTAAAACTGGAGTTTTGAGATCAGATGATCGCATCTTCTGAATCACTGTCAAGCCGTCCATCAACGGCAACATGCGGTCAATGATGCAAACATCATGAACCCCTTCAAGCGCCATGGTCAGACCTTTCAACCCCTCGGTTGCGAGGTCAACAATATGGCCGCTTTCGCGCAAACCTTTGACCAGCCAAGAGGCCGCTTCGCGATCATCTTCAATTACCAGAATGCGCATGTGCATTTCTGTGCCTTGATCGCCGCGACTTGTCAATTCAGCGTGTTGCATGGTGTTGCCTTTTAAGTTGGAAAAAAGTGCGCGGAGACCAGTTCATCGTGGGAACGCCGGGGGTGGCGACCGGTCTCCGCGCTTTTCAAGTGCAGGCCATCTGGCGGGGGCAGCGGCCATCACCTGTTCTTAACAGACTGGCCGTGATCCCGTTCACAGGCCAATCAACCTTTTGCGTGTGGCAAAGCCACGAAGCGCTGACCGTCGGCATTCTTGATCAGCATCAGCACTTTTTTGCCAGTTGCATCTTTCAACGCACTGGCCACTGCTGCTGGATCATTCACAATTGCGCCAGCAACTTCGAGGATCACATCACCCTCTTTCAAGCCACGTTCGGCAGCATCAGACTTCGGGTCAACTTTCGTTACCTTCACACCTGCTCCGTCGTCTGCCGTTGCCACTTCCAAGCCATAAGCCGAAAGCGATCCGGCCTTTGGTTGTTCAACTTTTGCCGATGCCATTTTCACATCGGTCGGCATGGCATCTAAAGTCACCGGAACAGTTTGCGCTTTGCCACCGCGAATGATGGACAATTGCACCACTTTTCCGGGGGTGACGCGGGAAATTACTTTCGCCAAGTCACGCGCATCGGATATATCAGAGCCGTCAACTTTTAAAATTGTATCGCCAGATTTCAAACCGGCCTTTAAAGCAGGTGAGCCATCGGTTCACTCAGAGATAATAGCGCCTTTGGCGTTTTCAAGGCCCAAGCTCTCGGCAATATCTGCTGTGACGGGTTGTATTTTCACGCCCAGCCAACCACGGGTTACTTTGTGGTTGGTTTTGAGGCTTTCAATCACGCCAATTGCTGTGGAAGCTGGAATTGCAAAACCGATCCCGACCGAGCCGCCTGATGGTGAGAAGATGGCCGTATTAATGCCTACCACTTCGCCGCTCATATTGAACGTTGGGCCGCCGGAGTTACCCTTGTTGATGGACGCATCAACTTGGATGAAATCATCATAAGGGCCGGAGCCAATGTCACGGCCACGGGCCGAAACGATGCCGGATGTCACGGTGCCGCCCAGACCAAATGGATTGCCCACCGCCATCACATAATCGCCCACTTTGGCTTCGGTTTTTGTGAATTCAACATGTGGGAAGGTTTTGTCGGACTTGATTTTTAGCAGAGCCAAATCAGTTTTCGGATCGGTGCCAATCACAGTGGCGTCAAATTTGTCGCCATTTTGAAAAACCACTTTCACTTCGTCAGCGCGTTCGACCACGTGGTTGTTGGTTACAATGTATCCATTAGAAGTGATGACGAAACCTGAACCAACAGCACCGCCACCACCTTGAGGGGCCTGTGGTGGCATGCGATTTTTAAATTGTGGGAATTGGTCTAAAAATTCTTTCATGCCGGGCTGCATTTGGTCAGGTGTTGCACCTTCGCCAGCATCGGCAACCGCTACATTTGAAAATTTAACTTCGACGCTCACCACCGAAGGCATTACCTTATCAACCAAAGGAGCCAAACTTTGATGTGGATCAAATACGGCAGCTTGTTCAGCGTGCACGATAGAAGGCGGCAACGCGACCAAGGTTGAGGTCAGTACCGTGGCACCAAGTAATCCAGCCGTAAAAAGACCAAAAAAGGTTTTTTTGGTAAGTACAAATGTCGAAGGCATGTTTCAATCTCCATTAAGTCGATAATGAAGACATACGGCATCTCAAATTACACGGTTCTTACGAGCCCATGAAACTTTGGTTAGTCTCACGGCGAATTGATGGCAAAGGGCGTTAAATGTGGCAAATCATTGGCTTGATCACGGTTTATTGATCAGCGCTCTTGCCTAGCTTCACGCCCTTAGCTTTCAAACTCGACGCTAATTCCTTGGGCATGTATTTTTCATCGTGCTTGGCGAGAACTGAGTCGGCCAAGAAAATACCATCAGCTTGCATCACGCCTTCAGCCACTGCGCCCTGTCCCTCACGGAACAGATCTGGCACAGCACCACTATAAATGACCTTGGTGGTTTTGATTGTATCGGTCAAAAAGAAATCTTGGTGAATGCCGTCACCCTTGTTCCAGCTTCCGGCTGCCACCATGCCGCCCAAGCGAATGCGCTGGCCAGGCTTTAAAGTCTTTTCAGCAATCTCGCTTGGCGTATAGAAAAACACCATCGTGTCGCCCAACACCCGAAACATCAAAAATGCGGCAATCCCCAAAACTGCCAGAGCGGCAGCTATCATGGTGGTTCGTTTTTGTTTGCGGGTCATGGGTTTGATCTATCAATTTGTATGAATTTTACGGGGTGTTTGATTGTCGCATGGTGGATCGTAGGTGTCGGAAAGGATTGGAGAGGGCGGGTTTGATCTGTTAGATAGTGGCCATTCACGGGATACACCATATGAAACCTCGTTATTCCATATTTTCAATCGCCAGAAACGCGATGAACTATCACAAGGATTGGGAGCGCGTTTGGCGTTCGCCAAATCCAAAGGTTGAATATGATGCGGTAATTGTGGGCGCTGGTGGGCATGGGTTGGCCACAGCTTATTACTTGGCCAAGAACCACGGCATGAGCAACATTGCCGTTATTGAAAAAGGTTGGCTGGGCGGTGGCAACACCGGGCGCAATACCACCATCATTCGTTCTAATTATTTGCAAGATGCTTCTATTGCCATTTACGAGTTGGCGCGTTCGCTTTATGAAGGCCTATCTCAGGAGCTGAACTATAACATGATGTTCAGCCCGCGCGGGTTGATGATGCTCTGCCAGACGGAGCATGAACTCCGCGCTATGAAGCGCACCTCACATGCCAACCGATTGGCCGGTCTTGATTGCCGCATGATTTCACCAAATGAAGTGAAAGAGATTGCGCCAATCATCAATACTGAT
>JAYVPZ010000468.1:0-3610 GCA_043757105.1 Aestuariivirga sp.
GCGCACCAAGCTGCAATGGAAGCCAGATTTCGGCATGCGCTTTGCCGCCCTTGGCGTCGATTTTGAAATGTTCGGCAAAGACCACCAGTCCAACGCGCCCATCTATGATCGCAATTGCGAAATTCTGGGCGGCATTGCGCCAGAGCATTATGTTTATGAACTCTTCTTGGATGATAAGGGCCAGAAAATTTCAAAATCCAAAGGCAACGGCCTGACCATTGATGAATGGTTGACCTATGCTGACCCGGATTCCCTTTCGCTTTATATGTATAACCGCCCGCGCGAGGCCAAGAAATTGTTCTTTGATGTGATCCCGCGTGCAGTGGATGAATATGCGCAGCATTTAGGCGGCTACCTGAAGCAGACTGAGCCCAAAGATCATTTGATGAATCCGGTGTGGCATATCCATGGCGGCATGCCCCCCAAGCCCGAAACCGGCGGTGTTACATTTGCGCTGCTGCTCAATTTGGTTGCTGTGGCCAACACCGAAGATAAAGCCGTGTTATGGGCCTTCCTCAAGCGCTATGCGCCAGACATGGACGCATCCACCCATCCCCGCCTAGATAAAATGGTGGGCTATGCCATCCGCTATTATCTGGATTTTGTAAAGCCGAACAAGGTTTATCGCGCCTGTACGGAGGATGAAGCCAAGGCTTTGACGGATCTCAATGTGCGCTCGCAACATTGCCTGAAGGCTCAACACCCGAAGCCATTCAACAAGTGGCCTACGACATTGGCCGCCGCGAGCCTTACACCACCACGCAGAAAGACGGCTCCATCGGCGTGGCCCAAAGTTGGTTCAACATGCTTTACCAGGTGCTGCTGGGCGAAGAAAAAGGGCCACGTTTTGGCAGCTTTGCGGCGCTTTATGGTGTGGCCAACACCCGCAAACTGATAGCCGATGCGCTGGCAGGTAAGTTTGTGAAGTAGGCCAAATTACTTATAATTTTTGTTCCTATATTGTTCTTTGAATTGTTTTATGCTAATAAAGTCGACGTAAGTGTTCGTGAGGAATAGAAGTTGCTGAATTCGGTCGAATTATTTGCTGGTGCGGGAGGCCTCGGAATGGGTATTTCGCTTGCTGGTTTTAAGACAGCAGATATCGTTGAATGGGATGATAATTGTTTTTCAACTTTACAATTCAATAAGTCTAGACTTGTTAGGCCTATTAGTCATTGGCCAATTACCCACAGCGACATTAGAGATGTGAATTTTTGTCGGCATGAGGGAAAAGTTCAGCTCGTTTCGGGCGGCCCTCCTTGCCAACCCTTCTCGCTCGGCGGCAAACATCGAGCGCATGGCGACGTCCGTGATATGTTCCCACAAGCTATTCGAGCTGTTCGAGAAATTAAGCCCAAGGCTTTTATTTTCGAAAATGTAAAGGGCATAACGCGACTGGCATTTTCAAACTATCTTGAATACATAAAGTTACAAATGAAGCATCCCGAGCTTGTTTTGAAATCAAATGAGACCTGGGATGATCATCTGGCTCGCTTAGAGGCTTATGAGACTACAGGAAAATTTAGAGGGCTTAATTACAACGTTGTTGTTCATCTTGCTAATGCTGCAGATTTTGGCATTCCGCAGAAGCGGGAACGTGTTTTCTTCATCGGATTTAGAAACGATTTAGATGTTTCTTGGAGCTTTCCTGCCGCCACACATTCTTCGAACTCGCTCGCTTGGACGCAATATAGGGATAGCGAATATTGGGACAGGCATTCTATACATTGGAAAAATCGTGTTTTCTCCGATCGTATGCGTGCTCAAGCTTGGAGGTCGACGGAAAAGCCGACGAGCCTTCCTTGGATGACTGTAAGAGACGCAATTTCCGATTTACCTGATCCGCAGTTGCATCCCAAGTTGGCAGGTAAAATCGCCAATCACCGCTTTCAAGATGGAGCACGTTCCTATGCGGGCCATACAGGCAGTCACATTGATGAACCAGCAAAGACTTTAAAGGCTGGGGTACATGGTGTTCCCGGTGGTGAAAATATGCTGTTACAGTCGGATGGTTCGGTGCGTTACTTTACAATTCGGGAAAGTGCGCGTCTTCAAACTTTTCCTGATGATTTTCATTTCAATGGTAGTTGGTCAGAGTCTATGAGACAACTTGGTAATGCTGTTCCTGTGCAGTTAGCCGAAATTGTAGCGCGTGATGTATTCCGCGTTTTGAGAGAAAGAAATGGTACTAAAAACTTACAACCCACTCGAAAAACTCAATCTCGCGCAAAGCATTAAAGCGGCGATACTTGCAAATGATGTTTTGCCGTTGGGGTCAGCATCACAGATTGCAGGCGCAGGCGTCTACGTACTCTACTACAAGGGGAATTATCCGGCCTATGCGGAGTTGAGTTTGGCAAATGCTAATGACTATGTTCATCCGATTTATGTTGGAAAGGCAATTCCGAAAGGTGGCCGCAAAGGTGGGTTGTCCGATGTAAATGCTTTAGTAAGCACTGCCCTATCTTTGAGGCTTCGTAAGCATGCTGAATCGATTGAAGCAGCAATTAATCTAAATCTAAATGATTTTGCATTTAGAGCTATTGTTCTTGATGATATATGGATTCCACTCGGTGAAAACATTCTGATAGAAACGTTCAGGCCGCTATGGAATGTTGTTGTAGAAGGATTTGGTATAAATGATCCTGGAAAAGGACGACTAGGCCAAAAGCGATCTGCTTGGGATGCTCTCCATCCCGGCAGAACTTACGCAGAAAAACTTAAAGGAGGAGGACCCGAAGCCATTTCAATTATCGGACGAATTGATGATTACTTTAAGGGTAAGCCGCTCAGGCCAATTCCAAAGTCGATTAGTTTTTCAGAGAAGTAATAGCGGATCAAACCTTACTGGCTCGCCCAGATGATCCGTGCCATCCAATCCACGTCCTTCATGTCCAGCGTCTTGGTTTCGTGTGCAGCGTTGAAGGATGCCAATTCCAAGGTGCGGGCTGTCTGGCGTTGCATGATTTTGGCCATCACTTGGCCGTCGGATGTGCGCACCACCACGCGGTCACCCTTGCGCACTGTGGCGGCGGGCGAGATGATGATGGTGTCGCCCTCGCGGTAAACCGGTTCCATCGAGTTGCCGGTGATTTCCAAACCATAAGCCGCCGTATCCGTCACGCCCGGCACATCAATTTCTTCCCAACCTGAACCAGCGGGGAAACCTGAATCATCAAAAAAGCCGCCCTTGCCTGCTTTGGCAAAGCCGAGCATGGGGATTTGCTTCAGGCGTGGCGCTTGGCCCTTGCGGCCTGACAGCAAATCCATAAATTCTTCAACGGGAGCGCCCGCTGCGTTGAGCACGCGCGAAATGCTTTCCATGGTTGGCCAACGCGGGCGGCCATCGGGGCCGGTGCGCTTTGATGGGTTGAAAGATGTGGCATCCAGGCCAGATTTTTTGGCTAAGCCAGATGCTGAAAAGCCGTAACGTTCAGCAATTGTGTCAATCGCTGCCCAAACTTGTTTGTGTGAAAACATTGAATTTCTCCGCTATTTTATTCTTTGCCTCGAGTAGGAACCGATACCTCTGATATCGGTGATTGTCCAGCAGAAAATTAGCTTCTAAGGAAGATTTTTTGGAGGCCCATATTGCAGATTCTTTTTAAAA
>JAYVPZ010000469.1:0-3603 GCA_043757105.1 Aestuariivirga sp.
GGTGAATTGAAACCGGGCGGAACCATTGTTGAAGGCACCGCAGGCAACACGGGTATTGGCCTTTGTGTTGTGGCCAATGCCATGGGATTCAAAACCGTCGTGGTGATTCCTGATACGCAAGCACAAGAGAAGAAAGATGTTCTGCGCCAGTTGGGTGCCGAGCTGGTTGAAGTTCCTGCTGTTCCATATAAAAATCCAAATAATTATGTGAGATATTCGGGCCGTCTGGCCAAAGCAATGGGCGCCGTTTGGGCGAATCAATTTGATAATGTGGCCAATCGAATGGCGCATATTGAAGGCACCGGGCCGGAGATTTGGTCGCAGACCAATGGAAAGGTTGATGGATTTTCCTGTGCTGTAGGTTCCGGTGGAACGCTGGCCGGCATCAGCATGGCGCTGAAGAAACATAACAAAGATATTCGCATTGCGCTCGCCGACCCGATGGGGGCAGCACTTTATAATTTCTACAAACATGGCGAATTGAAAGCCGAGGGTTCATCAATCACCGAGGGTATTGGCCAAGGACGCATCACGGCGAATCTTGAAGGCGCTGTGATTGATGATGCGTTTCAAATTCACGACAAAGAAGCGATGCAAATTGCATTTGATTTATTGGAACATGAAGGCCTGTGCATGGGCGGATCAACGGGTGTGAATGTGGCTGGTGCTATTGCGCTGGCCAAAAAGATGGGCCCGGGCCACACCATCGTGACGATCCTTTGTGATTATGGCACACGCTATGCTTCAAAGATTTTCAACCCTGAATTCCTGCGCAGCAAAGATTTGCCCGTGCCGCATTGGCTGGAGGCAAAGTCAAAAGCACCGAAGGTTTTTGAGGACATTCCGAAGTGAGAGACCTAGTTTCATGCGAGTGGCTGGCCAATCATTTGGACGATTCTGATATCTGCGTGTTGGATTGCTCTTGGCATCTGCCCGCAACAAGACGCAATGCGAAAGCTGAGTTTGAAGCGGCGCATATTTCCGGTGCAGCATTTTTTGATCTTGATGCGGTATCGGATACACAATCAAAACTGCCGCACATGTTGCCAAATGCCGAAAAATTTGGTCGCGAGGTCAGTAAACTTAGCGCGGCGAATAATAAGAAAATTATTTGTTATGACAGTGTTGGTTTGTTTTCAGCTGCGCGCGCGTGGTGGATGTTTAAAGCGTTTGGACATTTGAATGTTGCGGTGTTGGACGGCGGCTTGATGAAATGGTTAACTGAAAACCGCGAGACGAAGGCCGGCCCAGCGGCCCAAAAACCACATGCAAATTATTGGGCGAAACTTGATCCGTCTTTTGTGAGCAACATTGATGAGACGGCAAATACCAAAGCCCAAATTATCGACGCAAGATCGCCCACGCGGTTTCGCGGAGAAGAACCCGAACCCCGCGCGGGTGTAAAACCCGGGCATATTCCGGGCGCAAAAAACGTGCACTACGCCAGTCTTTTGCATAGCAACGGCACCCTGCGCCATCCGAATGATCTGATGTCTGCATTTCGCAAAGCAAAAGTAAATCTCGATAAACCTATCGTCACAAGCTGCGGCTCCGGCGTGACAGCAGCGATTTTAACTTTGGCGCTCACTGAATTGGGCGCGACCGATCTCAAACTCTATGATGGCAGCTGGGCGGAATGGGGCGCGAGTGGACGGGAGATTGCGGTGGGGGGTTAGCTCCGCTTCGCATTTTTTCGCAGCCAGCTTGCAAGATCATCCTCTGTAAACTCACTTGCTGCAACGCCAATGATCATTACTGCAATTTCAGCTTCATCGAATTCGACTTCTATACCATTCATTCCGAGAAATACGACGGCGGCCAAAGTACCAGTTCGCTTGTTGCCATCAATAAATGGATGGTTTTTTACAAGACCGTGACCATAGGCCGCTGCTAAACGGAACACATCTGCATCTGGCTCATAAGCCAAAATGTTTTCTGCGCGAGCTAAAGCACTTTCCAAAAGTCCGCGATCTCGCAAACCATCAGAGCCGCCAAACAATGCAAGCGATTCACGGTGGAAGCCTTCCACCATGTCAATTGTCAACCAATTCATGATGGATTCCTATTCTGCCAGTTTCTTCATGGCATTTGGATATTTGCGCATAAAATTACGCGCCACATCCATGGCCTTGTCAAAGTTTGCATCGTATGGGGTGATTTCAAAACCACGTGGCGTGCGCACGGCAAACACCTGATCGCCCTCGCCCAAACCTAAGTCTTTGGCTAAGTCTGAAACAGTTAAAGTCAGGGAATTTCCGACTTTACGCAATATAAGGGGCTTATTCATGCTTACTTTGTATACGCAAATGTAAAATTATACAAGAAGTATAATTTCACCGCACCGGCGCCGCATATAAAATCCCGCCCTTACTCCACAGAGCATTCAAACCACGTTCAATGCCTAGCTTTGAACCCTTGCCCAGATTGCGTTCAAAAATCTCGCTGTAGTTGCCAACTGCTTTGATGGCGCGGGCGGCCCATTCGGCGTCGAGGCCCATGTCGGCGCCAAACGTTCCTTCAAGTCCAATCAAGCGGCGCACGTCTGGTTTTTTGCTGTTGGCTTTTGCGTCATCAATCCCTGCTCCGCGAAGGCCCAGTTCTTCGGCATTGATCAAGGCAGCCAATGTCCAACGCGCAATGTTGAACCATTGCTCGTCACCCTGACGAACCGCCGGGCCCAATGGTTCTTTCGAAATCACTTCAGGCAAAATAATATAATCATCGGGTTTGGCCAATTTTAAGCGCACGGCATAGAGCTGCGATTGATCAGCAGAATAAGCATCGCACTTGCCGCCGTCTTTAGCTTGAAATGCTGTAACCAATTCATCGATCGTGCCAAATGTAACTGGCGTGAAGGCCAACGCTTTTTCACGGAAAAAATCTTCAACATTGGCTTGTGTGGTTGTGCCTGACAGAAAACAAATCGCCGCCTGCCCCAAATTGAAAACAGAATTCACACCGATCGACTTGGGCACCAGAAAGCTTTGACCATCATGATAGCTGATGCCGACAAAGCGGAATGGCATTTTTGTTTCACGCTCCATCGTCCAAGTGGTGTTGCGCGCCAAAATATCCACGGCACCAGATTTCAAACTATCAAAACGTTCTTTGGCAGAGAGTGGAACATAATCTACTTTCTCAGCATCACCCAAAACGGCGGCGGCAACAGCGCGGCAATAATCAACGTCGAAGCCTGCCCATTTGCCATCTTCGCCTTTGAGCGCAAAACCCAGCAAACCTGAGTTCACTCCGCATAAAAGCTTGCCCCGCTTTTTGACATCATCAAGAGTGGATGCTGAGGCCATGCTGATCATGGCAACAAGTAAAAATACGAAGGAGAGAATTTTGCGCATTGAGACGAATCCGATTCAGGTTTGACACATAACACTAGCTCTAACCAGCGTGGCTGCCAAGCTTTGAGATATGGGCGTTGATGGCCTCGACTGTTGAATATGTTGAAACGGCTGGCTTGAAGGGTCTTGCAATCATGACCACGGGGATGCCCCTGTTTCGCGCTGCGACCAATTTCATTTCCGTCTCACCACCGCCTGCGTTTTTTGACACAATAAAAGTGATGCCATTTTCACGCAAAACAGTCATTTC
>JAYVPZ010000470.1:0-3600 GCA_043757105.1 Aestuariivirga sp.
CCGCTGTTTGAAAAAATCAAAACCATAGCCCGCGAAATTTACCGCGCTGATGATGTGATTGCCGATAAGTCGGTGCGTGACCAGTTGAAGGGTTACGAGTCTGCAGGCTACGGCAAATTTCCGATCTGCATGGCCAAAACGCAATATTCATTCACCACCGACCCCAACATGAAGGGCGCGCCCATCAATCACACTTTGCCCATCCGCGAAGTGCGTTTGTCTGCGGGTGCAGAGTTTATCGTGGTCATCTGCGGTGAAGTGATGACCATGCCGGGATTGCCAAAAGTTCCATCTGCTGAAGTGATCGGGCTGGATAAGAGCGGGCAGATTGTGGGATTGTTCTGATCCATGGCCAAACTCATCGACGGAAAACTTTATGCGGAGGGTTTGCGCAAGCGTATTGCGGTTGCTGTCACAAGCTTGAAGAAAGACCATAACCTCACCCCCGGCCTTGCCGTGGTGCTGGTGGGCGAAGATCCGGCGTCAAAAGTTTATGTCGCCAACAAAGCCAAGCAAACCGTCGAAGTGGGCATGAATTCGTGGGAACACAAAATGCCCGCCGACACATCAGAGGCTGATCTTTTGGCCATGGTGCAAAAGCTCAATGACGATCCGTCCGTACACGGAATATTAGTGCAGATGCCGGTTCCCAAACACATCGACAGCGCCAAAGTTCTAAACACCATCGATCCCGCCAAAGATGTGGATGGGTTTCATGTGGTCAATGTGGGCAAGCTTTCCACGGGCCAAGACGCACTCGTCGCCTGCACGCCCACAGGATGCGTGATGCTGGCCAAGGATACACTGGGTGATCTTTCTGGTCTCAACGCCGTAGTTATCGGCCGCTCCAACATCGTGGGAAAGCCAGTGGCGCAATTGCTGCTGGCGGAAAATTGCACAGTCACAATCGCCCATTCACGTTCAAAAGATTTGGCAGCAATCGTGCGCAGCGCAGACCTCGTCATCGCCGCCGTGGGCCGCCCTGAAATGGTGAAGGGCGACTGGATAAAACCCGGCGCATGCGTGATCGACGTGGGCATCAACCGCATTGAGCGCGACGGCAAAAACAAGCTGGTGGGTGATTGCGATTTTGCATCGTGTGCTGCGGTGGCAGGGAGCATTACGCCCGTGCCCGGCGGCGTGGGGCCAATGACGATTGCGTGCTTGTTGCATAACACGGTGAAGGCGGCATGTGCAATTAGGGGTGTGAACAATCCCATTTGAAACTGCTCGGGTTTTTTCTATAAAAACAGCACCGGCGGATTTCTGCGCTTCACTTTTGGCGTTAAGTCAAGAGTATAGCAAACATTTAGCGGGCGAGAAACGGCTCGCTGAATTTATTTTAGAGAAAACTTCGAGACTCCGGTGATTTGATTTTATTGTTTGCCAACACTTATTGAAGCCCTATCGGTTTGGGGTTGAGGCACTCTGTTACCAATAGATTTGGTTTTTAACTGATCGATTTCCAGTTTTAACGGCCAGATTTCGTTTTGTCTCACGGCCAGTAATTCTGTTTGTAATTGTCGAACCGAGACCGCAATTTCTTCAGATTTATCAGATTTTAAATCGTAGTGGGGAGCCACAATTGCCACAAATAGCTGAGCCAGTGTTAACACTACGACTATTCCAGCAATCCATGCAAGGGCTTCTTTCCGAATTTTTTTCATTACGTAGTCTCCAGCACTCTTTTGTATTTCGGCGCTGTTCAAGAATGTTGGCGGAAAAGTAGTAGCCGCAAGTGTACGAATTTGGCGTTCATAATTTTCAGGCGACTTGCGAATCGCTGAATTATCGACTGGATTATGGCGATACAGACTTACTCTTAAAAATTCTTCGCCGAGATTGACGAGATGATCTACACGACTGAAGTTCAGTAGAGTCGTCGAAATCGGCGCATCCCAGCCAGGGTCAACTATCCCTACAGTTAGCGCCCAAATTCCCTTTTGAGTTAGTGAAGTTTTATATGTGACATGTCCAGTTGTTGAGTTGTTCAGATTAAAATACTCTGCGGAAATTACCTGAACCATGTGTCCTGGCTTAAGAAGATACTGCTGTAACTCGCATCCATTCTCGTCGAAAATTTTTCCGATTGTAAGATTTACACTTGATCCTTGAGCTTTAGGTATGGTGCGCATAAAATGTTGCGCAGGGTTGAGTTTTTTGCCTGAGATCAATTCCATTATATTTTCCTATTGTAAGTCGTGTCATTGGCGATCTATCTAAAAGTATGACAGTTCTGCCAATTGATTATCCAATGATATATAGAAGCTTTGAACAGAGGGCCGCAAGCCATGATCCTCATCGGCAGGTCGGCGTCTCCATATATAGTCCGGATGGGGAACTTTTGGCGGTAGGAACAAACAAAGTTCCTGATGCATTGCACCTTAGTGCAGATGAAATTCAAAGCTTGCTTGGGCGTGATCGAAATTGGAAATATTTTATGCTCGAGCACGCAGAGCGTCAGGCAATTTTTGACGCGCTTAACAAAGGGGTTTCACTCTACAATGCTTCACTCTTCAGTACTCTATTCCCCTGCGCTGATTGCGCCAGAGCAATTGTAGCAGCTGGAATTCGGCGTGTCGTTACCCCTAGGCCTGGACTTAATAGTTCTCGAGATGAGCGCTGGCTTGAGCACTACAACTATGCCCAACAAATTTTTTCGGCTGCCGGAACGGTATTGGATTTTTTTGATCCTGAAGAAACCCTATCAAAGTAGTTATTCACGCCGCCTTGCCAACATTCACCTTCACATCTAGCCCCGCATGCGTTGCGTGGTTGATCAGGGCGTCCAGACTGAATTTGGTGATCCGGCCTTTCAGCAGGTCGTTCAGGCGCGGCTGGGTGAGGCTCAGCCGCTTGGCGGCGGCGGATTGTGTGATGTTCCAGCCCAGCACGGTTTTGTGGATGGCGATCATCAATTCGGCGCGGGCCTTCATGTTAGCCGCCTCGGCTTTTGAGGGCTCAATCGCGTCCCACACACTGTCGAAAACTTTGATTTTCATGATTCCAACTCCTTTGCCAATTGCCGAAAGCGGCTTTTGGCCAGTTCAATATCCAGCAGCGCCGTGCGCTGGGTCTTTTTCTGAAACGCATGCAGCACATAAATTGCGTCTGCAAATGTGGCTACATAGACAACGCGAAATGCGCCACTGGTGTCCCTGACGCGGATTTCTCGAACGCCCGGCCCAATGGAAGGCATCGGCTTCCAATCTTCCGGCTCCACTCCCTCCTGCACCAAATTCAATTGATAGCCCGCTTTGCGGCGCGGGCCTTCTGGGAATTTGGAAAGGTCTGTGTGAGACCGACCAAGAAATGCGAGCCGTTTCATACTTTGTTCATATCAAAACCAATATAAAATGCAAGCAGTATTAAAGAATGATAGCCTTACGTCACAGCCTTCCGTTCTCTAAACTTTGGCACGTCCCATAATTTTTGGTCTAGCACTTGGTGCAACACTTCTACCGCATCCCACACATCGGCGAATGAATTATACAGCGGGGCGAAGCCGAAGCGCATCATGTTGGGCGCTCGGAAGTCGCCGATCACGCGTTTGGAAATGAGCGCTTGCATGATGGCGTAGGATTGGTCGTGGCGCAGGCA
>JAYVPZ010000471.1:0-3591 GCA_043757105.1 Aestuariivirga sp.
ACCGGATCATGACGACCTCGCATGAGCCTGCTTACCCTGAAGACGGCATGCCCAAGGATAAATACCGCGCCTATCATGTGGAGCGCGCGAAAGGTGGCATTGCCATGACGATGACGGCGGGGTCTGCGGCCGTGTCAAAAGACTCGCCACCCGTGTTTAACAATGTGCTGGCCTATAAAGATGAAGTGGTTGGCTGGTTGAAGAAGCTGACCGACGAAGTGCATGAGCATGGCTGCGCCGTGATGATTCAGCTCACGCATTTGGGCAGGCGCACGGGGTGGAGCAAGGGCGATTGGCTGCCTGTGGTTTCACCATCGCATAACCGCGAAGCTTCGCACCGCGCGTTCCCGAAGAAGATGGAAGACTGGGATATTGAGCGGATTATTTCTGACGGGGCCAAGTTTGAAATCATGACACCTGATCGTTCCTTTGCGCCAGACCTGATGGGCATGAATTTGGTGCCCTACATGCGGTCACTGCAAAAACTGGATACGACCTTTACCGTCACGTACCGCCTTGAAGAGGTGCAGTGCGAGGGCATTCAGTTGCGCTGTTTGATTGGTAGTGACTATGGCGGCGTTAAAAAAGAACCATTTGTTGATCAGTTGGTGGTGAACCATGGCACACAGCCAATTGACGAATTATATTTCGAATTGAAGCCTCAGTCGAAAAATCTTGGTTCGGTTGATTATAACGCATTGATCAACGGGAGTTCGCAGCAGGGATTGAAAAATCCGGACGGGGCATTTGTGCTTTACTGCATTGGGGATGCTGTTTCCGCCCGCAACACGCATGCTGCGATTTATGAAGCTTTGCGCTTGATGAAGGGTATCTAATCAAGCACGTGACAAATCGGTGCCTTGAGAATAATCTCAAACAAAATGGGAAATGCCAATGCTTAAAAATCTTGACCCACTTCTGAATGCTGATTTGCTTCACGCTTTACGCTCCATGGGGCATGGCGATGATTTGATTATTTGCGATACGAATTTTCCGGCTGACTCTGTGGCCCGCGCGACTGTTTATGGAAAGCTGTTGCGTATTGATTGCGATACAGCGGCCCGCGCAGCGAAAGCTATTCTCTCTGTCATGCCGCTTGATAACTTCGTGAAGTCGCCAGCGTCGCGGATGCAAGTGGGGAGCAAACCAAAGGACATTCCGCCTGTGCAAGCCGAAGTGCAAAAAGAAATTGATCGCGCCGAGGGCAAGGCTTGGCCGATGGGCGTGATTGAGCGCTTTAAATTTTATGATCTTGCCAAGAAATCATATTGCGTTGTGCAAACTGGTGAACGCCGTTTTTATGGCTGCTTTGTTTTTAAATTCGGTGTGGTTCCACCTGATGCGAAATTAGGGGCTTAGGCGTGAGCGTTGTCATCCTTGGAATTTACGTCGCTGACCTGGCTTTCCGCGCGGCGCGCCAGCCAGAAATGGGCGAAACCATTATGGGTACGTCCTTTGCGATGGGCCCGGGTGGCAAGGGGTCAAACCAGACTGTCGCGGCCGCGCGAGCTGGGGCGCAAGTTACATTCATCACCAAGCTCGGCAGAGATAATTTTGGTGATGCGGCCTTGGCCATGTATGCAAAGGAAGGCGTTAACGCGCTGGCCCCGCAAGACCCTGATATTTCAACAGGTGCAGCCTATATTTTTGTGCAGGACGGAACGGGCAGCAATGCAATTATCGTGGTGCCCGGTGCAGCGGGAACGATTACTGTTTCAGATGTTGAGGCCAACGCAGAAACAATTCGCAGTGCAAAAGTTTTTATGACTCAATTGGAACAACCGATTCCGGCTGCCGTTCGAGCTTTGGAAATTGCTAAGGCGGCGAGTGTGATAACAATCTTCAATCCGGCTCCTGCTGCAACGTTGGACGATTCAATTTATCAGCTTTGTGATTATGTGACGCCGAACGAATCCGAAGCGTCGATGCTGACTGGCGTGACAGTGACTGATATCACCAGCGCCAGAAAAGCAGCAGATGTATTCGTCGCTAAAGGGGCAGGCGCTGCTTTGATCACTTTAGGCGGGCAGGGATCATTGCTTCATAGCAAAACTATTTCAGTGCACATTCCAATTTTCAGCGCTGGCAAAGTTGTTGATACCACGGGTGCTGGCGATGCCTTTAACGGTGGATTTGCGGCGGCGTTGGCACGGGGTGAAAACCCTGAAGCAGCGGCGCGATTTGGCAGTGCCACCGCGGGGATCTCGGTGACTAGGATGGGGACGGCTCCTTCGATGCCTTATTTGGAAGAAACGCTGGCCTTATTAAGCGCTTGAATTCATTCAAAATCATCACTATGAAACGCCAAATACTAATCACCTAGGGGCTAAATTCGCGTGATTGAACAATTGTTTGCGCCAGATGCGCTGATTGCATTTTTTAAAGTTGTGATGATTGATCTCGTTTTGGCGGGTGACAACGCCATTGTCATCGGCATGGCTGCAGCTGGCCTTCCTAAGGAGATGCGCGCGAAAGCCATTTTAGTTGGGATCGTTGCTGCAACTGTTTTGCGCATTCTATTTGCAACGGTTGCCGTTCAACTCCTTCAAGTCATAGGTCTTGTTCTCGTTGGTGGTATTCTGCTGCTTTGGGTGTGCTGGAAAATGTGGCGCGAGCTGCGTGAAGGCGCACACCATGGTGAAGGGCTGGAGAGCGTTACTGGCGAAGATATTGATCACGACGGTAAAGTTGCGCCAAATGCCAAGACTAAGACCTTTCGAGAAGCGGCATGGCAAATTGTTATCGCTGATATTTCAATGTCATTGGATAATGTGTTGGCGGTGGCTGGCGCTGCGCGTGAACACCCGTGGGTTTTGGTTTCGGGGTTGGTGCTTTCAATCGCCCTGATGGGACTCGCCGCGTCTTACATTGCCAAGCTTTTGGAAAAATATCGTTGGATTGGCTATGCCGGATTTGCAATTATTCTGTATGTGGCCATCGAGATGATTTACCGGGGCGCTCATGAAGTGATGCCCCACATCATGCCGGCTTAAGACAACAACTTTCGTACAGCATCTTTCCAGCCAGCATATTTCGCATCGCGTTGTGCGGGCTTCATTTTGGCCTCGAAGCGTTTTTGGCGCTTCCATGTTTTTGCGAATGTTTCAGGCTTTGGCAAAAGACCCGCTTGCAGGCCGGCAAGATATGCTGCACCGAGAGCTGTGGTTTCTAAATTCTTCGGGCGGTCGACAGGCGCATCCAAAATGTCGGAAAGGTTTTGCATTGTCCAATCCGAAGCCGTCATGCCGCCATCAACCCGCAACACGGTTTGGCCAGCATGGCCCCAATCCTTTTTCATCGCTTCCAGCAAATCGCGGGTTTGATAACACACCGCCTCCAAGGCCGCCCGCGCGATTTCCTTGTTTGTGGTTCCGCGTGAGAGGCCGAACAATGCACCACGGGCTTCGGCATTCCAATAAGGTGCACCGAGGCCCACAAAAGCCGGCACCAGATAAACCTCTTGTTTGGTATCGGCAGCCCGCGCCAAAGGCCCAGTTTCCTTGGCGCTTTTTATAATTTTCAAACCATCACGCAACCATTGCACGGCAGCCCCAGCGATAAAGATTGCACCTTCAAGTGCATATGTGCGCT
>JAYVPZ010000472.1:0-3590 GCA_043757105.1 Aestuariivirga sp.
TCAGCATTGGTTTTGCCGTTGAACGTCATGAAGGCCAAGCGCCATGAATAGAACGAGGTGCAGAAGGCCGCGATGACGAGCAAACCAAATGCGAATGTGGCGGGGGACGAACCGTAAGCGAAAGCTGCTTCAATAATTGCATCCTTAGAGTGGAAGCCAGCAAAACCACCGATGCCGGGGATCCCAACGCCCGTCAGCGCGAAAGTGCCGATCAGCATCAGGGCCCACGTGATACGGATGTGAGGTGCAAGGCCGCCCATTTTGCGCATGTCTTGTTCACCCGACATGGCATGGATGACTGAGCCTGCGCCTAAGAACAGCAAGGCTTTGAAGAACGCATGAGTGAAGAGATGGAAAATGCCAACGCCATAAGCGCCAACGCCCATGGCCACGAACATATAACCGAGCTGCGAACATGTGGAATAAGCGATGACGCGCTTGATGTCGTTTTGCACGAGGCCAACGGTGGCGGCGAAAAATGCTGTGATGCCGCCAACGATAATGACCACCGAGCGGGCATCAGGCGAGAGTTCAAACAAAGGCGACATGCGGGCGACGAGGAATACGCCCGCGGTCACCATGGTTGCGGCGTGGATCAAGGCCGAAACAGGTGTGGGGCCTTCCATGGCATCTGGCAACCAAGTGTGAAGCAAAAATTGTGCGGACTTACCCATGGCACCCATGAACAAGAGGAGACACAGCGTTGTAATGGTATCCCAATCATGGCCGAGGAAATGCATGGTCTTGCCGACTGCATCTGGCGCGTGTTGGAAAATGGTTTCGAATTCAACGGAGCCGAAAACCATGTAAACGCCAAAGATTCCGAGTGCGAAACCAAAGTCACCCACGCGGTTCACCACGAAAGCTTTGATGGCGGCAGCGTTGGCGCTTTCGCGTGTGTACCAAAAGCCGATCAAAAGATATGAGGCAAGGCCCACACCTTCCCAACCGAAGAACATTTGAATCAAGTTGTCAGAGGTGATCAACATCAACATGGCGAATGTGAAGAGCGAGAGGTAAGCAAAGAAGCGCGGTTGATGTTCGTCGTGGCTCATATAGCCAAGCGAATAAACATGCACGAGGGCCGAGACAGTGTTTACGACGACGAGCATGACGGCGGTGAGCGCATCAAGCCGGATGGCCCATGGGGCTTTGAGTGTGCCGGAGGTGATCCAGTTTAACAGTTCAACGCGGCTGTCGTGGCCTTCATGGAGGAAGCCCCAAAAGATCATCCAAGACATGATTGCGCCGAGGCAGAGCAAGCCTGTGGTCAAATACATCGGCCACGCCGGACCATGATAATGGCCGTGGTGGTCATCATGCGCATGATCGCTAGAGTGTGTATCGTGATGATCGGCATATACATCGGCATCGCGACCAAGATTTTGAAATGCCTTGGTACCGAACAGGCCCGCAATCAGCGCGCCCAATAATGGCAGGAAGAGAATTGCCTGAACCATCTGAGTTAGCCCTTCATCAAATTGATATCCTCAACCGCGATCGAACCGCGGTTGCGGAAATAGGTTACGAGAATGGCCAAGCCAATGGCGGCTTCGCCAGCAGCGACAGTCAAAATCAGCAGCGCGAAAATCTGACCGACGAGGTCATGCAAGTATGACGAGAACGCTACGAGGTTGATGTTCACGGACAGCAAGATCAACTCAATCGACATCATGATGATGATAACGTTTTTGCGGTTGAGGAATATGCCAAACACGCCAATCGTGAAAATGATGGCTGCGACAATAAGATAATGTGTGAGGCCGATCATTGCAGGCCCTCCCCCGATTTGACTTGTTTGACTTCAACAGCGGTTGCTGGCCCGCGCGCCACTTGATCAGCGATAACTTGGCGTTTGACGTTTGGCTTGTGGCGCATGGTGAGCACAATGGCACCGATCATGGCGATCAACAAAATGAGGCCGGCCATTTGGAAGAAGAACACATATTTTGTGTAGAGAACTTGGCCAATCGACTGCGTGTTGGTGATTCCGTCTGCCACAGGGACAGTGGCATGCGCAATCATATCAGGTGCGATTGTCCATGTGCCGACGAGCAAAACCATTTCAACCAGCAAAATCAAACCAATCACACCGCCGATGGGTAGATAGTTGAGGAAGCCTTCGCGAAGCTCGACAAAATCAACATCAAGCATCATGACGACGAACAAGAACAACACGGCCACCGCGCCCACATAAACCACCACCAAAATCATGGCGAGGAATTCAGCACCGAGCAGCACAAACAATCCCGCCGCATTGAAAAAGCACAAGATCAAAAACAGCACCGAATGCACGGGGTTGCGCGCCGTGATCACGAGCATGGCCGAGGCGATAGCCGCGAGTGAGAAGAGGTAAAAGAAAAATGTTATTGCCATTGTCCCTGCTCTCTATCGATACGGCGCATCAAGCGCAATGTTTTGGGCCAGTTCACGCTCCCAACGATCCCCATTGGCAAGAAGCTTTTCTTTGTTGAACAAAAGCTCTTCACGGGTTTCGGTGGCGTATTCAAAGTTCGGGCCTTCGACGATGGCATCAACCGGGCAAGCCTCTTGGCAGAAGCCGCAATAAATGCACTTCACCATATCAATGTCATAACGCGTGGTGCGACGTGTGCCGTCATTGCGGCGTGGGCCTGCTTCAATGGTGATGGCTTGGGCGGGGCAAATGGCTTCGCAGAGTTTGCAAGCAATGCAGCGCTCTTCACCATTGGGATAACGGCGCAGCGCATGTTCACCACGGAAGCGCGGAGACAGCATGCCTTTTTCATGTGGGTAATTCAGCGTGGCTTTGGGCGCGAAAAAATATTTCATGCCAAGCCAGAAGGCCGACACAAATTCAGCGAGAAAAAGCGAACGTGCGGTTTGAGATAATCTCATGATGGCAACCATCCCATATAAACGAGTACGCCGGAGGTGATGACCACCCAAGCCAGTGAAATTGGCAAAAACACTTTCCAGCCGAGGCGCATCAATTGATCATAGCGATAACGCGGCACGATGGCCTTCACCATGGCGAACATGAAAAATACAAAAACCAACTTCAGCATAAACCAGATGATGCCAGGCACCCAATTCAGAGGAGCAACATCAACGATCGGCAACCAGCCACCGAGGAAGAAAATCGATGTCATGGCGCACATGGCTGTGATGGCCACATATTCGCCCAGCATGAACAACAGATACGGCGTGGATGAATATTCCACCATGAAACCCGCCACGAGTTCTGATTCCGCTTCCACCAAATCGAAGGGAGGGCGATTGGTTTCGGCCAATGCTGAGATGAAGAAGATGACGAACATAGGGAACAGCGGAATGAAATACCAATCCAAAAATGATGCGGGTGCGCCAAGCTTGGTGCCGAGGCCATGGTTTTGCGCGTGAACAATATCAGTCAAATTCAATGAACCCGCGCACAGCAAAACAGTAATGATGACAAAGCCGATTGAGACTTCATAAGACACCATCTGAGCGGCAGAGCGGAGTGCGGAGAGGAACGGATATTTTGAGTTCGAAGCCCAGCCGCCCATGATGGTTCCGTAAACCATCAATGATGAAATGGCGAAAAGATAAAGCACGCCGACATTGATGTT
>JAYVPZ010000473.1:0-3569 GCA_043757105.1 Aestuariivirga sp.
GTCGATCTTTCAACGCTCTCGCCCGCAGAATATAAAACGGCAATTCGTGTGCCTGTTATATGGTGGTGCATCATCGCACTCACTCTTACATATGGGGCATATGTTGCGGAAGTCTATCGTTCCGGCATTGAGAGCATTCACCAGAGCCAATTTATGGCGGCGCGCTCTCTGGGCCTGACTTATTTTCAGACTATGCGACATGTTATCATACCGCAAGCCGTGCGCCGCATCATGGCGCCACTGTTAAATGACTTTATCGGCTTACAAAAAGATACAGCCTTGGTGCAAGTCGTAGGATTAATTGATAGTTTCAGCCAGTCCAAGATCATCGCTGCTAATGCGTTTAATTTGTCGGCCGTCACTGTTGTGGCCATCCTCTTTGTAATATTCACCATCCCGCAAGCTCGCCTAGTTGACCGAATGTTAGAGCGTGATAACGCGCGTATGCGGGCAGGGAGCTGAACTATGGCTTTCTTGGAAATCAAAAATGTCGAAAAACATTTTGGGCCCGTACCAGTTTTACGCGGTACGAATTTGAATGTTGATGAACACCAAGTTGTTTGCCTGATAGGGCCATCAGGTTGTGGTAAATCAACTTTACTCCGCTGCATAAATGGCTTGGAGCAAATTCAGTCTGGTGAAATTCGATTGGAAAATGACCGCGTTTCCGGCCCCGGTGTTGATCTCAATAAACTCCGTCAACAGGTCGGCATTGTGTTTCAAAGCTATAATCTTTTTCCGCACATGTCAGTTTTGGAAAACGTAACACTGGCCCCGACTAAAGTTTTAAAGATTGATAAAGCTGAAGCTGAAGCCAAAGCCATGGTGTTGCTCAAGCGCATTGGAATGGAAGCCAAGGCGATGGACTATCCTGATCGCCTATCAGGCGGTCAACAACAACGCGTGGCCATCGTGCGCGCATTGGCCATGGAACCTAAGCTGATGTTGCTCGATGAAATTACATCTGCGCTTGATCCTGAGCTCGTATCTGAAGTGTTGAACATTGTGAGAGACCTCGCTGGCCAAGGCATGACCATGTTGCTGGCCACCCATGAAATGGGATTCGCAAAGGAAGTCGCTTCAAAAGTGTGCTTCCTCTACGAGGGTGTTGTGCACGAAGAAGGCCCGCCCGAGCAAATTTTCGGCAATCCGAAACAGGAGCGCACACGCGGGTTTTTGAAGCGCATTATTGAAGCTGGTCGTCTTTGATTATTTTTTGGAACCATTTTGGCTTTCAATCGTTCATCTACTGTTCAGGTATAAGGCAAAATACGGCATAATTTCTCACAGTTATGCCTTAGTCGTTTTGCATACAGCGCCAACTCCGGAAATATCCGGTGACTAGAAACGGAGAGATTGAATGAAGTTTAATTTAGGGGCGGCGAGCTTTTTGACTTTGGCTCTATTTACAATGCCATTGGCAGCGCAACAGGCTCAACCAGTAGACAACCCACCTGCCGTAGAAGCACCAGCGGCCACACCAGCGGAAGTCCTGCCAGCAGTGGCCCAAGCCGTTCCTGAAGAGGTGCTTGCACTTTTGGCCGACACGCGGCTACCAAGCGAGCTTAGCCCAGATGAATTGAAAAAGCGCATCAAGACGGCCAAGCGTTTTGCTGAGGATGAAGGTTTAGCTTCAGATCTGCGCGGTCAATTGAAAGGGATAGCTGAAGCTTCTCAGGCTGAATTAGGTGCACGGCAACAGGCCGTCGAACAAAAAAATGCCGATGACCAAGCGGCCAAGGAACAGGCTGCCGCTGACAAAGCTGCGAAAAAACAAGCAGCAGCAGATCAACTAGCGGCCAATCAAGCCGCCAACGATCAGGCGGAAGCCGACAAAGCGGCAAAGGCCCAAGCCGCCGCTGATCAAGCAGCAAAAGATCAAGCCGCAGCAGAAAATGCAGCGGCCGATAAAGCTGCCAAGGAGCAAGCCGCCGCAGAAAATGCAGCGGCCGATAAAGCCGCCACGGAGCAAGCAGCAGCAGAAAAACTAGCTTCCAAAAAAGCTGCGCAAAAACAAGCAGCCGACGAAAAAGTTGCTGCAGACAATGCAGCAAAAGAGCAAGCCGCCGCTGATCAAGCCGCTGCAGACAAGGCCGCCGTAGATCAAGCCGCAGCAGATAAGGCCGCGAAGGACCAGGCTGCCGCACAGGTTGCACCGCCGCCTCCTCCGGTAGCAGAAGCTCCAGTTGCAGAGGCTGCTCCAATTCAGGCGCCCGTTGTTGAGACTGCACCAGAAACGCCGAATTCGGCAGGCAAGAAGGCGCTAGCTGAAGCAGCGCCTCCTGCAGTGCCTCCGGCAGCCGAAGCAGTGGCTACGCCAGCGCCAGTCGTCGTTGAAGCGCCGCCTCCAAAGCTGGTTGCTCAAGCACCTCCTGTATTGAAGGAAGTTCCGCCACCACCCCCGCCGCCGCCTGAATCAAAGCCACTGCCGGAGATCGTTGTGGCCGCGCCGACGCCGCCAGTTGCTGCTGCGCCATCGGTAGCTGATGTGAAGGCATTAGACAGCAATATCGTTGATCCTGCATCGGAAAAACAAGCGCAAGCTTATTTGGCAGATAAGAGCGATCTGACCAAAATCAGTGATGATGATTTCCGCAAGCGCTTGGACGCAATTCGCGATTTGATGACTGCTAATGAATTGTCGCGCGATTCCGAAAGGGCTGTCCGTGCGAAGCTAAAAGTTGAGCGCGAAATGTTGCGTCAGCGCGTTGCGCAGGTTGAAGCGGCTCAGCAGTTGAAAAATGCCCAAGCAGCAGCTGCCAATCCACCGCCAGCTGCACCCGGTGTAGCGCCAAAAGCGCAAGACCAAACTACGACAACCAATAACACGACAAACAACACTACGATTAATACCACAAACATCATCACGGTTCTCACACCGCCTCAGCAAGTTTTGCGTGACAGGCGTCCAGCAGAAAACCTGAATGTGTCCGAATTGCAAATCCGAATTCGAATATTTGGCGATGCGCAATCGAATGATGGCTATGATTCGTCTTATCGCGATTATTGGCGCGCTTCCGTCGAACGTGACCGCTCTATTTTGCGTCGCCGTTTGATTGAGGATCGCCGTCGCAGGGAAGCGGAATTGGCGCTTCGGGCTTCAGAGGATACATTTGAAATAACAAATGACTATGATCTTTCCGATCGGCCCCAGCGCGACGTTTTTGCGGCGGAAATCGACTATAATGAGATGGAAGATGTGTTGGTGGCTCCACCACGTCGATTTAGCGAAAACTTGAAACAACGCTACAAGGTTGATGAAATTGCAACGCAGCCGAAATTGCGTAGTTCAATCTCACGTATCGAAATAGACACAATCCGCTTTGGATACAATGAGGCCTTCATCCGCGATGAGCAGGTAGGGAACTTGGACGGCATTGCTGCGATCATTGAAAAGATCGTTAGGAAATATCCTAATGAAATCTTCTTGATCGAGGGTCATACTGATGCCCCTGGTTCTGCTATCTATAACGCAAAGCTCTCAAAGCTTCGGGCTGAATCAATCAAGCGTGCGCTGGTTTCATATTTTGTGATCCCTGCAAAGAACTTGCGCACTGTTGGTCTTGGCG
>JAYVPZ010000474.1:0-3551 GCA_043757105.1 Aestuariivirga sp.
ACCAGCGCGTGATTCAACGCCTAAAGTTTCGGCCACGGTAATTTGCACATGATCAATATGCGCTGCCGTCCAAAGCGGTTCAAACAGGGCATTGGCAAAACGCAGCGCCATTAAATTTTGAACGGTTTCTTTGCCCAGATAATGATCGATCCGGTAGATCATGGGTTCAGCAAACACTTTGCCGATGGCATCATTCACAGCTTGAGCAGACTCGCCACTTTTGCCCAATGGCTTTTCAACCACCACGCGAGATTTTGCAGTAACCAAATTGTGCTGTCCTAATCGTTCACAAATGGGGCCGAATAAATCTGGGCCGACAGCCAAGTAGAACACCCGAATGCGGTCTTGGTTGATCGCGAGTGCTGCATCAAGCTTTGGCCAGCCGTCTTCTTTGCTCGCTTCAGCGGCAATATAAGTGAGGCGGTTCAGAAATTTCTGAATCGTCTCAGGCGTGCGCAGTTTTTCTTCAACATATAATTGAAGTGCGGTGGCTGCAAATTTACGAAATTCATCATCGCTCATCTCGCGGCGCGAGGTTCCGATGATGCGTGTGTCATCTGACAATTGGCCTTGTTCATCACGGTGAAACAACGCGGGGATCAATTTGCGTTGAGCCAGATCACCTGTGGCGCCAAACACAACAATATCAAATGGGTCAACGGGAATAATGCGGGCGGTCATAAGGGAACTCCGATACAAATTGAGGTGCGCCAATCAAAACTTGCTCTACACTGTGGAAAAGACCATTGCAATAAATCAGGCGACAAGATTTATTGCATGGTGGCCATGCGTTTGATATGCAACTTAGATCAATCTGACTTTTGACGGAATCGTCAAAAGTCAGGAAAATTGATCGTAAATAATAACTAGGGCGATTTTGATGTTTCTATGAAACATCAAAACGCTCTAGTAGAGGACATGTTATGATTTTGTGTTGCGGCGAAGCTTTAATTGATTTTTTGCCCCGTAAGGGTTCTGATGGTGCATTTTTGTATCAACCCTTTAACGGAGGGTCGATTTATAACACCGCTATTGCCTTGGGCCGCCTTGATGTGAAAACCGGATTTTTAGGTGGCCTCTCGACGGATTTTTTTGGTGATAGTTTGGCCGATGGCTTGAAGGCCAGTAAGGTGAAATTGCGCTATGCGGTGCGCAAAAAATTGCACACAACATTGGCTTTTGTAAAACTATTTGATGGTCAAGCGCGCTATTCTTTTGTGGAAGAAGCATCAGCGGCAAGAAATTTTACCAAGAAGGATTTGCCAAAACTGGCCAAGTCCGTTCAAGCATTGCACTTTGGTTCAATCAGTTTAATTCCTGAACCATGTGGCGGAACCTATGAGGCTTTGCTTAACCGCGAATACAAAACACGGGTGATTTGTATTGATCCTAATATTCGCGCTTCGCTGGTTCATGAAAAGAAGAAGCACATGATCAGGCTTCATGACATGATGACCAAGGCTGACATCATCAAGATCTCAGATGAAGATATTTTGTGGATGACCAAAGGCAAAAACTTTGCAAAATTTGCCAAGACATGGCTCAAACGTGGAGCTAAAATTGTGGCCATTACCAAAGGTGGCGAAGGTTCTGAAATTTACACAGCGGATTTTGCGTTTAAAATGAATGTACCCCGTGTTAAAATCGTTGATACTGTTGGCGCAGGCGATACTTTTACAGCCGGATTATTGGCGCATCTTTCAAAGCAAAAATTATTGATCAAACAAAAACTGGCGAACATTGATGAAGCATCGCTGCGTGCTGCTGTTGCCTTTGCAATGAAAGCCGCTTCTATCACTGTTTCGCGCGCAGGTGCTGATCCGCCTTGGTCAGAAGAAATGAAATGATATTCCCCGTTGATCATATCATCCCAGATTTGAAGGCCGCACTCAATTCGCGGCCTTCAGCCATTTTGGTGGCCGAGCCCGGAGCTGGCAAAACCACGCGCGTGCCTTTGGCCTTGCTGGATGAGCCTTGGTTAGCGGGTAAGAAAATCGTGATGTTGGAACCACGGCGCTTGGCAGCGCGGGCCGCAGCTTCACGCATGGCGCAGACACTAGGTGAAAAGCTGGGCGAGACGGTGGGTTACACTGTGCGCTTGGAGCGCAAGGTTTCAAGCGCCACACGCATTGAAGTGGTGACTGAAGGAATTTTGCTTCGGCGGCTGCAGCAAGATGCTGAGCTTTCAGACGTTGGTCTCGTCATATTCGATGAATTTCACGAACGAAATTTGGATGGTGATTTGTCCTTGGCCTTATGTCTGGATGTGCAGCGCGGACTTCGCGATGATCTAAAATTTCTCATAATGTCAGCCACACTCGACACAACAAAGCTTTCAATGTTTTTAGATGATGCGCCAATCTTGAATGCAAAAGGCCGGATGTTTCCGGTTGCTACAAAACATCTTGATAAGACCACACGGCAAACTGTAGTGGCTGACTCAGTAAAGATTATTCACCTTGCCTTGCGTGAGGTAAAAGGCAGCCTGTTGGTGTTTCTGCCAGGTGAAGGCGAAATCCGCCGCATTGAGCAAGCCCTGATAGGTGACGTCCCAAATAATGTTGACGTGCGCCCACTTTACGGGGCGATGACATTGGCTGATCAGGATGCAGCAATTAGGCCGTCAGATGCTGGGCGACGTAAGATTGTTTTGGCCACAACCATTGCCGAAACATCGCTCACAATCGATGGTGTTGAAGCGATCATTGATTCTGGTTTTAAACGCGCACCTCGGTTTAATCCAGCATCAGGCATGACAGCCCTTGAAACGGTGCGCGTATCGCAAGCCTCCGCCGAACAACGCAAGGGCCGCGCTGGCCGCGTAGGGCCTGGTGTGTGTTACAGGCTGTGGCCTGAGTCAGAGATGCGAGCTTTGGTGGCACACGACGAACCGGAAATTCGCATTGCAGATTTAATGCCATTGGTTCTTGAATTGGCGGCGTGGGGCACAAGTGATGTGCCGTGGTTGGAAGCGCCGCCTGTTGCTGCCTTTGCGCAGGCGCAAGATATTTTGAAGCAATTAGGCGCAATTGACTCCGAAGGTAAAATTACAACGCATGGTAAAGCCATGGCCAAGCTACCGCTGCATCCGCGACTTTCACACATGGTGATTGTGGGAAAAACATTGGGTGCGGGTGCGTTGGCGG
The DNA here is from genome assembly GCA_043757105.1 of Aestuariivirga sp. Lineage (GTDB taxonomy): Bacteria > Pseudomonadota > Alphaproteobacteria > Rhizobiales > Aestuariivirgaceae > Aestuariivirga. Next base: position 3,147 of record JAYVPZ010000474.1, read on the forward strand.
CTGATGTTGCATCGCTCATTTCCGAGCGTGATGGTTTGCCGCGTGATACGTCAGCAGACGTTGAAACTCGCCTGATGCATGTGCGCGGGGGTGCACGCGAACGCATGAAACAAGTGGCCAAGCAGATTAAGGAATCCGCTGGTATCAAGGAAGACAAAGGTGAAGTTTCTCATGGCGTTTTGTTGGCGCTGGCTTACCCCGATCGGATTGCGCAAAGGCGGGGAAGCTCAGGACGATTCCGCATGGCCTCGGGTGCTGGCGCTGTAGTGGCCGAGCATGATCCACTGGCGAAGGCTGACTGGATTTCCATTGGGTTGTTGGATGGAACTCAAGTTGATGCAAAAGTGCATCTGGCAGCATTGATCACGCGGACTGAAATTGAAACCCATTTCAAAGACCAGATTG
>JAYVPZ010000475.1:0-3551 GCA_043757105.1 Aestuariivirga sp.
GCGGTTCCGGGATGCGTCGAAAAAATTCCACCCAGACCTGAAATCGCCGCATTCGAGTCCTTGCTTTCGCCTTCCATCTTCAAAATCTTTTTAAAGAAAAGTTTCAAACCCACAGGGTCAATGGAAGCTTTTAACATTGTCTCGCGGGCATAGGCATCTGCTTCAGCCTCAGCCTCTCGTGTAAATCGCAAAGCAGTCGCCAGAAACGCCATATTAGTCGTCATGTCACCGCCACCCGAACCTGTAAACACGCTGGCCAAAACCTGCATGCCTGTTAGTCGCACCAATTGTGCCTCTGGGTGCAAATGCGCCACATGGCCAATTTCATGCGCCAGCACACCAGCGAGTTCGTCTGGCCCGCCCGCTTCTTCAAGCAATTTACGCGTCAGAATAATGCTTCCGCCCGAGACGGCAAAAGCATTCAAAATCGGTAAATCATAGACATGCACGGCAAGTGCAGGGAGCTCTGGGGTACCTTCCGCAAATCGACCAATCATAGCGCTGAGAGCGGCATCACCAGCGGGGGAATGGCAAACTTTGGCACCCGAGACCATTGCCTCTTCCATTTGTTTGCCCACGCGGTTGCGCCAACTATCTGGCAAAACATGCGCAACTTTATCTGGCAAAAAGGTCATGACAAAATAGCCAATCGCAAACACCGTCAAAAGCCCGCCGATCGTCCAGCCAAAAATATGTGATATATCACGCGCCGAATAGCCACCCTTCAAGTGCGAAGACCGCGACACCAGCGTTTTAACAAACGCCTCATCGCGAATGATTAAGCGCGCTCCCGGTCTATCCTCATGTGTCAGACGGTAAGGCTGGCCCGGAGCAGGCGGATCTATGGCGTGCAGCCCCTTGATGTTCCAAGATGTATAACCCGTATCAACGCCTGAAAACGATAGATTAACCCCATCATCATTCACATCCACATTTTGAATGCGCGCGGATTCACCATCATAATATTGTGCAGTAACGCTCATCACCAAGCTCCTAAATCAAATGCGTCGGCCAAGCCTTCGCCGCGCGATGGCCTTGCCGCAATGGATTGACGAATGCGGTTTAAATCAACCGCACCTTCCATGGTTAATCGTTTGAATATGAAGGCGATGTTACGCTGCGTAATAATGGGCCGCGTTAAGGCCCATACTGCTTGATAAACGAATAATGTCACAACGCCTCCCAAGATCGCCATGCCTGTCGATTTTTCTAAACCCAACCACACCATGCCGCCGAACAATCCACCCAGCGCAGCAAAAGCCAGAACAATAGCTAAAACAATAATCAACAAATTTCCGACCGCTAACCAGATCACGCTGCCAGCCGTCGCATTCAATTTGAATTGCGCCCCATCAAAGCGCGTATAGCCCGCCAATGTGCGCATTTCCTTTGCGGAATAGATCGCCCAAAGCGTTGGGAAAATCAAAACATAAGTCATGATCACACCGATCAATGCGAATATGAAGAACCCAACTAGTTTTAAATCCTCAGAAGTTGGCTCGGCGCTGCCTTCAGTCTTGAACACATGCTTGAACGCGTTTTCCAAATTTGTGCCAAACAATTGCGTCAATTCATAAATCAAAAATCCGCCGCCACCGAAAAACAAAAACAAAGTCAAAAACCAACACAAAGCATAAGTTGGGTAAAGCGGCCCAGCGCGGCCTTTGAACTTGAACGCCGAATCCCCAAAGCGCATATCACCAATCATTTGTTCCGACATCACCACATTCATCACAGGTGTGGCCCAGCCCATCGAAAAGCTTTTCGCCAAAATACTGCCAAAATAAGTCAGGCTATAAAGCCCAGCCGATCCCGCCATATTGCCGCGAATGCCGCGCCAGTTGGTGCGCGTGAGTTGAAAATTCCGCGCCTTATAAAGCGCAAATCCACCCAACAAATAACCAGCAATTGCAAACAGTCCGTTCATGCCGCTGATCGCCGGATGTTGCGGGCCGAGATAAAGACTAAGCCCGCCCGTCAATAACAAAATAGGCAAAATGAAGACCGCAAACACCAGCAGAAACCCGCGAAACAGCTCCCCGCCCGTACCCGTATATTCCAGCGGCTCGCCATTAATTTGAATGCAACTCCAAATATGTCGGCGGACATTGGTCTTGCCCCAGAAATGCCAGATGGTGAATGTGATAATCCCCATAAACAGATTGGTGAACATAATTTTCCAAAGCCCAGCCCTGCGCACATAGGCAAAGTTCAAACTTTCAAGGGCGGGTGTCACGTCAAGAGAATCTATCATCGCCTATATTGGCATGAAGCACTTGCCGATTGAACCCCAATCCTTAAATGTTGCATTCGCGCAACAGTTAGGACTTTTGTGCAAACAACCATTTTGGGCCACCTCTACAACGATGATCCGCCGCAATTGCCTCTTAATTTATCAATTTATCAAGAGATTGGGCATCTCCGTTTGGTCAGAACGTTTTAATAATTAAAGGTTAAGTTCGCTTCAGGGCGATGAAATAGATTGATGATGTGTGAGTTCAAATCTGGAAAATTAAGAGGGCTGTTTATGCTCGTATTTTTCATATGCGGCTTCATCATCTCTCCTGCATATGCTGGGGATGACGATCCGATCGGCGATTTTTTTTCCATGCTGCGTCCACCCGAAATAAAACTGCCACACATCGACATCGTTCCGTTTTGGACAAACGATCTTAAACGCGCGCGCGGCGCTTATCTGGATGGTGATTATGCCCAAGCGGCCGAATATTTTCGCAGGTCGTCAGATGATGGCAACATGGTTGCGGATTGGTATTTGGGCCATATGTACCGACTGGGGCAGGGCGTTCCTATTGATCAAGCCACCGCCTATTCCTATTACAGCCGCGTTACTGAAAATTACGATCCCGAAGAGCCGGATAAAAACCGGCTCCGCATCGTGATTGATTCCCAGCTTCGTGTGGCCGATTATTTGCGCACAGGCATACGCAGCGCCAAGCTCGCCGCAAATCCGCAATCCTCTGCCCGCACATATTTGCGCATCGCCACATCTTACGGCCACCCCCGCGCACTCTATGCACTGGGAACCATGAGCATTGAAGGCGAAGGCATGGCCAAAAATCCGGCCCAAGGTTTGAAATGGCTCAACGCATCTGTGCGCAAACACAGCCCAGATGCCGCCGCCTATCTGGCTGAGCTTTATAAGATTGGCAAAATTGTTCGCCAAGATGATACTAGGGCCTTGATGTGGTATATCATTGCCACAAAGTTTGCAGTCAAAACCGAAAACCCCGTCATCTTCTCAAAACTGGCCGAAATGCGCTTCAGCGCCACCGAAGAAACCCGCATCGAAGCAGAAGCACGGGCAAGGGTGTGGAACGAGCAGAACCCGGTTAGGCCTGGGGAATAACCAACCTCAAGCCGCGCCTATTTCGGAAACAGTGCATTCTATTATCGCGTCGTCATTCTTGCCAACATAATCAATGCGATAACAAAATGAACTGTCACCCCTGCGAAGGCCAGGGCTATCGCATATGTAGCTTTTCACTTTATTTTCAATTCATTACCGCCCTTATCGTCATTCCGGACAAGCG
>JAYVPZ010000476.1:0-13938 GCA_043757105.1 Aestuariivirga sp.
AGCAATCGGCAACATTTGCAGTTTGTTCACGGACGAAGAATGCTCCAACTACTTCACCGCAGCTGGATATGGATTCAATTGACCATCCGATGCTCTAGATTATTTCGCTGTAATAAACCTCTATCGCACATCCAAAACGCTGGTGCGGGCTTGGCGCACGACATCTGAAGCAATTGAGCCTTTGATTAAGCGCTGCAAACGACTGCGCCCTTCGTCTGAAACCACGATGACACCATAGTGGGAACCAGCCTCAACAATTTCCAAAGCAGCAGCACCTACTGCCGTCTTGGTATCAGCAACCGGAATTTTCATGGCCTTCAAAAGCGCTCGCGCATTCGCTACCGCTTCTTCAGCAGCAGGTCTTGCAATCTCATCTGGTGCGACGGAAAATAACGTAATTGGTTCATTCATCACATGCGCCAAAACGGCCGCTCGCCGTACAGCCTGCATGGAGCGAGATGTGCCATCAGTGCAAATAAAGAAACCGGTGCGCTCGCGCGAAGGCCTTGCGACCAATACAGAACAAGGCGCCATGTTGGTTACGGTCTGCACAATGCCAGCATCGAAAAACGCCTTAAATTCGCCGCGCCAGCGCGAGGGCTCACCCACAATCATCAAGTTGTAAGGGCCTAACTCATATTGATCAAGAATTCCAACGGCCACATCTGGCGCTGTCTTCAATTTTAAAACAACACTGCGTCCTTCAGGGCTGCGATATTCAGCTTTATTATCGCCTGCGGGGTCTCCCCAGGCATCTTGATGTTCAACAAGGCGCGGCCAATTTTCCGCGTCAATGCCTTCTTCTTTCAAAACATCAAGCGCACGTTTGAGATAAGAAACACCGGGTAATTCGAACCCTGCATCCATCATGTTCTGTCGCGCAAGGCGCACTTGTAGGCCACCAGAATGTAAACCCTGATCAATCGGGCGCACATAGAGAACAATAATATCGCTGTCATCTGTGGCTGCTAACTTTGCCGCCGCACGAACTGTGACGAAAGACTCATCCTCACCATCAATGCACGCCAGTATCCGAAAGCGATTGCGCCTCTGGCTGCGTAAATTTGACAAAGTTTTTTGCACCGCCGCTTCTTGGCGATCTGAAAGTTGTGTGCGTTTGAACAAACCTAGAGCCATAACTCTCCGTTGGGTCAGTGAGGCAGCAGCGGCCAATAAAAAGTTGCAGTCAAAAGTAAAACTATAATGGATATGAACATCATGCGGATGCCAATCTTAAAGAAATCTGATCCTTTGAGATAGCCCGATGCATAAATGATTGTGAATGCGGGTTGCGCCGCTGGTGTGAGATAACCAAAGGCAGATGATATGGCGGTGAGGAAACCCGCCCGCAATGGGTCTTCACCTGCTGCAACCGCCGTTTTTAGAACGATGGGTGCGAGCACAGCAACAGCCGCACCTGCCGTCATCGTGTTGGAAACTCCAATGGTCAAAAGCGAGATTGCAACATTAAACCCAAAATCACTTCCAGCACCGATAGCGGCCATGCCTTGGATCACGCTTGAGGCCACCCATTCTGCGGCTCCAGTTTCTTTCATTTCAACGCCGAGTGAAATGGCCGCCGCATAAAGCAAAACAACGCCCCAGTTTACGCCTGAATTAATGTCTTCCCAGCGTACAAGACCGAAAATAAGAAATGCGGCCGTACCTGCAATTGCAATTACTCCCAATCCCAACTGCGCCGAAAACAAAACCCAGCAAACAATCGTCACTGCAAAAATCAAAATGGTCATCCACTCAGAGCCACGCATTGGTCCTTGCATTGAAACTTGAGTGCGCAAACGACTGATGGCGCGTGACATATCGACAGTTTCGGGTTTGAAAGTGAACACCAACAGAAGGGCCACGAACGGCAGGCGCACGATGAACATTGGAAACGCATAAATCGCCCAATGCAAATAATCCATCAGATAGCGCGCTGTTGCTGGATCAGCGGGATTATAGAAAAAGTCCTTCCAATAGCTGATCATAATAGCATTGCGCGCACCGCCCGATGGCGTGGCCACACCCGCAATGGAACAGCCATAAGAAATTGAAAACAAAATAACTGCTGCAAGATTATGAACTTTTTTGGGGTCGTTCGATGTGAGCGTAATAAGCGTTACACCCACAGGTAACATCATGGCGGCAACAGTGTGTTCACCAATAAACGCCGCCAACAATCCGCACACAGTGGTGATGCCGAAGCTTATCCAATAAACATTGGTGCCTGTCATACGCACAATCCACCAGGCAATGCGCTTATCAAGCCGCTGCTTGACTACGGCCACTGCGAGCATCAGCGAGCCCATGATGAACAAAACAGAATCCGTCATTAAGCTCTGCGCCACTTTGGTGGGGTCAACCTTCAGCAAAATGACCTCACCGACGATAATCAGCAACGGCACAGTGGGCAGAGGCACGGCCTCGCTGATAAACAGCATTGTAGCCATGACTGACATGGCAAGAACGATGAGACCCTGATGAGATAAGCCCGTTGGTGTTGGCAACGCCATCAATGAGAAACCAACCATCATCGTGATGATAAACCAGCGGCGCTTCCACAATAATGAAAGATCTATGTTCGACCGGAGAAGACGATAACGTTGATATCCGCGCCTCCGAATGCGCCGCAAACCGGAAGAGGGCGCATGCGCAAGCAAACTGTCACGCGCTAGAACAAAGCCGTGAGAAGGTGCGGGAGATATTGTTTTGCTATTCATGTATGCCGTTTTGCTGTTTGCCTTAAAACGCGTCTACACTGGTTCAAAGTCTGAAAGATTCGCCAAATCCGTTTAAGTTGCAGATTCCTAACTGAACCACAATGAAGCCAATCGCAAGACCAGAAACGACCAACTTTTAGGCCAAGAGGTAAAATGAAATGACCCAGATCGACGAAGTTTTGAAAACAGCACAAACGGGCTTTGAAGCCAGCCTAAAACGATTGTTTGAAATTCTGCGTGTGCCCTCTATTTCGACTGATCCGGCCTACCGCCAAGATTGCCAAAACGCTGCCGATTGGTTAGCCAAGGAATTGAGCGATTTAGGCTTTGTTGCCTCGGCACGTGCAACAAGTGGCCACCCTATGATTGTTGCACATTACAAATCTAAAACAGCAACCTCTAAAACACCGCATGCCTTGTTCTATGGGCATTATGACGTGCAGCCTGTCGACCCGGTCGACCTCTGGCACACCAAGCCATTTGAACCGACTCTAAAAAAAGGTAAAGACGGCGTTGAGCGCATTTATGGTCGTGGTACAGGCGATGATAAAGGCCAGTTGATGACTTTTGTGGAAGCAGCCCGCGCTTGGATTGCCACCTCTGGATCATTACCGATCAACGCGACGTTCTTGATCGAAGGTGAAGAAGAAAGCGGTTCGCCGTCGCTTATACCGTTTTTGAAGGCTAACAAAAAAGAACTTTCTTGCGATGTGGCCTTCGTTTGCGACACCAATATGTGGGACGAAAAAACCCCGGCCATTACCACACGGTTGCGCGGGTTGGTGCATGAAGAAGTGACCATAACCTCGCCGTCGATTGATCTCCATTCCGGCATGTATGGCGGCGCTGCCATGAACCCGATGCGCGCGCTTTCAAAACTGATTGCAGCTTTGCACGATAAGAATGGCCGCGTGGCGATTCCGAAATTCTATGACGGGGTTTCAGAGTTACCAAAGGCAGTTCAGAAACAGTGGGCCTCGCTCAAATTTTCCGAAAAGAAGTTCCTTGGCGCAGTAGGTCTAAAAACACCTGCGGGTGAGAAGGGTCGTAGCGTCATAGAGCTCATATGGTCGCGCCCCACTGCGGAGGTGAATGGCATGTGGGGCGGTTATACAGGCGTTGGCGGCAAGACTGTCATCCCATCTCAGGCCCACGCCAAATTTACGTTTCGCTTGGTAGGCAAACAAAACCCAAAGAAGATTTTGGCGGCCTTCCAAAGCTTTGCCAAAAAACAAATGCCAAAGGATGCCGTGATTACTTTCTCTGGCCACGGGGGAGGCAACCCGGCATCGGAGATTTCTGAAAATAATATTTATATCAAAAAGTCTTCTACTGCTTTGAAAGCCGAATTCAAAAATGAAGCTGTTCTTATGGGCTCTGGCGGATCAATTCCAATTGTGAAAAGCTTCAAAGAAATATTGGGTATAGACTCAGTGCTGGTCGGCTTTGGCCTGAGCGATGATGCTATTCATAGCCCCAATGAAAAATATAACGTTTCCAGTTTTCAACGCGGAATCAGGAGCTGGGTGCGGATTATGGGGGCGTTGGGTGAAAGTTGAGACCAAAGATCAATTCTCACCCAATCTTAAATGCTGTCACGTGCATCGGCGGCACCAAACCCGCAACTAAACGGGGGTCATCAATCGGTTCCAACATTGTCGTCACCATAGGGATTACCCCTGCCCAAATTGGCAAAGTATAATCTTCCTCATCATCGCCCGGCGCGCCGTTACGCACTTTCGCTGAAACTTCATTTAGCTCCATACCAAGCATCATGGTGGCCTTAAGTTCTTTTGAAGTAATCTTGCGCAAAATATCCCAACGACTAGGATAAAGCTGTTCCATAAAATTCCGCAGTCGCATTTCTTTCTCATCTGCTTCGATAACTTTATGAGCCGTGCCAAAGGCCATCACCGAACGATAATTGCAAGAGTGATTGAACCCTGAACGCGCCATCACCATGCCGTCAAAAATGGTCACATTCACACAAACTTCGGCATCTTTCGAAGCCTCCAACATGCGGCTGGCTGATGAACCATGCCAATAGATATGATTGCCCTCGCGCCATTGCAGCGTGGGCGTAACATAAGGCGTGCCCTTGAAAACATACCCCACAGTGCACATCGGTTGCGCATCCAAAATGGGATGGATCGTCGCTTCATCATAATGGGCACGCTTGTTCAGGCGTTTCACACGGGTGCGTTCAGTTGGAGTTTGAGTCATTAGGTTCCTCTCTGGATTGATAAATGACGCTGAACGTCGTGAAATGAAAGGGCCACGAAAAACAGAAATTGCGCGGACTGGTCGCATATGTATCAATTGTCACGGTGTCTTGCGAAAAAAGACCATTTATGAAAAACTGCACGAATGAAGAATTTTTTTTTCTACATTTTAATAGCTGTCGCAGCGTTGTTAGGCGGACATGCTGTTGCCCAAGATATTATGATCACCAACGCAATCGCCGCGCCATCACCAACTTCCCAAAGTCGGACGGGCGCGGTCTATCTGTCCATAATGAATATGGGTAAAGAGAACGACCATCTCGTCAGTATTTCCACACCCGTTTCTGCAAGCGCCATGCTGCATGAATCGAAAGACGACAATGGCGTGATGAAAATGGAGATGCGGGATCAACTCGAAATTCCGGCTGGCAAAACAATCGATATTTTGCCGGGCCATATGCATATTATGTTGGTCGGATTGAAAGCGCCGCTCAAAATCGGTGATAATGTGCCGCTTGAAATGACGTTCAAAAAATCGGGTAAAGTTTTTGTTGATGCCATTGTCGGCAAGACAGATGGCTTGGCCAATATGAAACACACAAACTAAGGACGAACCGCTTTCAACGCAGAATTTTCAATGTGAATGCGCCATGTAAGAATGCCAATATTGATCAAGCCGCCGATGATTGAAAACCAAACCAATCCGAATGCTAGCGGCAAAACAAAAATCTCAATGATCACCACAGCATAGTTTGGATGATTGATAAATCGAAATGGCCCACGCGCCACCAGCGTTTCGCCCGGCACACGAATGATCCGCGTCGTCCAGCGTGAACCAAGAGTGGCAATAACCCAGACACGTAACCCCTGCAAAATTGCAAACATGCCAATTAAAATCCAGTTCACAGGTTGGGAGGGAGCCAACCACCACAGCCCTAAAATCCAAGCGGTGTGAAAGGCCACAATGATTGGATAATGCGCTGCACCTATCTCATAACCGCCAGATGCTAAAAGCTTGGCCGTATTACTCTTGGCCAAAACCAATTCACTCAAGCGCTGCAAAGTAACAAAGGCCAATATGGCGACGGCCCAGTTCATTCATGCACCATCGTCATGAAACTTGCCGTGAACCCCGGGCCTAGCGCACCGAGAAAGCGTCGGCCCATTGGCCTTTGTTTCAAGGCTTCTTTCAAAACAAACAAAACCGTGGGCGCTGACATGTTGCCAAACTTTTTGAGGATGGCCCGTTCGTTTGCAAGTTTACCTGTTTCTAAACCAAACGCTGGTTCCAAAGCTGCTATAACTTTTGCTCCGCCGGGGTGAAAACTAAATTGATCCATATCTTGAACCGTCAAACCATGTTGCGCCAAAAACCCGTCTGCTGCTGGGCGCAAATGTATTGATGTCAAGTCAGGAATATCGCGCGAGAAAATTGCGCCAAAGCCTTCAGGGTCAACCCGCCACCCCATTACGTCAATCGTGTTCGGCCAAGTGTGTTCGCCCGCGAACTCAATTGCGCCAAGGCCCCTATCATCACCGCCGCGCAATACCGCAGCCGCCGCACCATCCGCAAAAATTGCTGTCGCCACAATATTGGCTTTGGTCATTTCATCCAACCGAAAAGCCAAAGTGCAAATCTCAATCACCACAATCAAAATATTCTTGCCCGCTTGAGCCACAGCTAATCGTGCCGCCAGTGAAAGTCCCGACATGCCGCCAGCACAACCGAGGCCAAACACAGGAACGCGCTGCACATCAACGCGAAACCCCATCTCCACTAGCATGTGCGCTTCAATCGATGGCGTGGCGATGCCTGTTGATGACACGGTGACGATTGCATCAATATCGTGGGCTTTCAAATTAGCTTCAGACAATGCTTTGCCCGCCGCTTCTCTGAACAGAGCCTTCGCCCCTTCCATAAATTTCGCGGTGCGATCTGGCCAGCCGCGCGGTTCTAAAAACCATTCCATCGGACAAACCGAATGCCGCGTTTCAATTTCGCTATGCATATAAATGGGAAGCAATCTGCTCAGTGCATTGCCCATGCTACTAAAGGTCTTGGCCGCTTGTTCGGCAATTGCGCGGGTTTCAAGAATATAAGGCGGAACGGCAGTGGCTAGACTTAGGAGTTGAGCTGTCATCTGGTTTCCAAATTACTGAATTGTTTCTATTTAAACGTACGCTTCAGTAAGCTGGATTATTCACCCACCCGTCACACTCATGTGACGTGACAATGCAGGCTTATTGTGATTGCGATCAATAATAAAATCATGGCCCTTGGGCTTGCGCGAAATTGCTTCTGTGATGGCTTGGTTCAAAAGTTCATCGCCTTCTGATGCGCGTAATGGTTTGCGCAAATCGGCCGCATCTTCTTGGCCTAAGCACATAAACAAAGTTCCCGTGCAGGTGAGGCGTACGCGGTTGCAGCTTTCACAAAAATTATGGGTAAGTGGCGTTATAAAACCAATCCGCCCGCCCGTTTCTTTCACACGCAGATAGCGGGCAGGGCCGCCTGTTTTGTATGGAATATCTTCTAAAGTAAACTGTTCCATCAATTGTGCTCGCACAACAGACAGCGGTAAATATTGATCGGTGCGATCCCTGTCAATATCGCCTAGCGGCATTGTTTCGATCAAAGTCAAATCAGTCTTCTGTTCGTGACACCAACGCACCATCGACGGAATCTCATGTTCATTCACACCTTTCAATGCCACCGCATTGATCTTCACATGGATGCCTGCATCTTGCGCAGCCTTTATGCCATCGAGAACTTTGCGCAATTCGCCCCAGCGCGTGATTTCACGGAACTTGACCGCGTCTAAAGTATCAACTGAAACATTGATCCGCTTTACGCCATGCTGCGCCAGTTCCTCGGCATATTTCGCAAGTTGGCTGCCATTGGTAGTCAGCGTTAATTCTTCCAAAGCACCAGACTTCAAATGTCGGGAAAGACTTTTTACCAAAGTCATAATGCCTTTGCGTACCAGTGGTTCCCCACCAGTCAATCGCAACTTCCGAACACCTTGCGCGATGAATGCTGAACAAACGCGGTCAAGCTCTTCTAGCGTCAATAAATCTTGCCGTGGCAGAAATGTCATGTTTTCGGCCATGCAATAGACACAGCGAAAATCACAGCGATCCGTCACCGATACACGGAGATAGCTAACATGACGGCCAAAAGGATCAATCAGGGCAGGGGACATGAGTTATATTTGAGCCGATATAACGCCTCCGTCAAGTGATCGCTTGCCGCTCAATTGCCTTTGCCATAGTCTTTGACAATGGTGTGTTACAAAAAAACAAGACGAGAGATTTTAGGTTTGCTGGGTGCAACTCTGTTCCCACAACAGCTTCTTGCTGCCACCCGAGTTGATCTCGCTTTAGTTCTGGCAATTGACTGTTCATACAGTGTTGACGCTACTGAGTTTCAATTGCAATTGCGCGGGACTGGCCAAGCACTACTCGATCCAAAAACTTTCGAAGCCATTAGCAGAGGTCCGAACCAGAAAATCGCGATCTCGGTGTTTCTTTGGTCCGACCCCGAAAACCAGTTTGTCATCGTGCCATGGCACCTGATTGCAAGACCTTCCGATGCCTCAGAAATCGCCGACACATTGCTCCGTATCCCAAGAAATATTTACCGAGGCACTACCGCCACGGGTTCTGCCTTATTGTTCGCCAAAAGCCTTTTGGCGACAGCACCTCCGGCAATTCGGCGCGTAGTGGATGTTTCGTCCGATGGCGTGCGTAACACCGGTGTCGATGTCGCAATAGTTCGCGATGCTTTGGTGGCCGACGGCATTACCATTAACGGTCTCGCCATCGAAAACGAAGTTAAAGATATGGAGGAATACATGGCGCAATCTGTGATCGGTGGCGATGGTCACTTTGTTATGAGTGCCACCGACTATAATGCCTATGCAGCCACAATCAAAATCAAGCTATTGAAAGAAATCTCCAACGCCAATTTGATATAGGACAGATTTGAATTCGTCCCATGCGCTGGTTGCATGATGGAACCCGCGACAAATCATTTCGCCTCGGCTAAGCCACACTCATGAACCAATCTCGATTGATGGGCTATGCGCTGGCGGCGGCGGGTGCGGCCCTTTTTTCTACCAAAGCGATATTCATCAAGTTGGCCTATATGGATCAGGTTAATCCGGCATTGATGTTGGCATTGCGTAATGTGGTGGCGCTGCCATTTTTCTTGGGCGTCGGGATTTATACCGTTCTAAAATTGCGCCGCGAAGGCAAAGCGCTGCCCAGTTTGAAACTTACTGGCCAAGCACTGGCCACGGGGTTCATCGGTTATTATGTTTCCTCGCTGCTTGATTTTGAAGGCCTCAGCTACATCACGGCACAACTTGAAAGACTGGTGCTTTTTACATATCCGATCTTTGTCATGTTTCTGGGCTGGATGTTTTTCAAAGCCCGCATAACGTGGATGAGTGTCTTGGCCGCGGCCATCACTTATGCTGGTCTGGTGGTCGTGTTTTTGAGTGCTTTGCCGACGGGTGGTCGCGATGTTTGGATCGGCACGGCATTGGTGTTGGGTTGCGCCGTCACATTCGCACTTTATCAACTGCTGGCCAAAGGTTTCATCACTGCCATGGGCAGCGCGTTGTTTACATCAATCGCATTAACTGGTTCAGCTGTTGCCTGCATCGCTCATTATGTGATCACCATCCGTAGCTTTGATTTTTCTTCGAGCCCACGCTTTTTCTGGCTGGCCGCAGGCACGGCGATTTTTGCAACTGTGCTGCCGTCATTTCTCGTTAACGCAGGCCTCGCTCGCATCAGCCCGCAATCCACATCAATGATCGCAACGATTTCGCCATTGATCACGATCTCACTTGCCGTATGGATTTTGGGTGAGCAATTCACAATTGCTGATGCCATAGGTGCGGCAATGGTGATTGCCGGAGTGATGCTGTTCGCAATGACAGATAAGAAGCTGGACGTGAAGCCCGCCGACTAACTCTGATGTCCAAGTTGCATTTCATTTCGCTTAGACTTGCCACGTCTGAGTATGGCTGGGGGACTAGGATTTTAACATCGTTTTTATAAACTTATATATTTCAATGACTTATGATAAATTATTAATCGAGTTTCGTGGCGCCATCGTAACACCCTTCCGTATGCTACTGTGAGTATGTGCTCACTTGGATTACTGCCTTTCTACTATCGGCATGTTCAAAGTCGGAGAACACGTTATACCCCGAAGCGACCGACGTTCTTGTAGTGCCAGCTATGAAGGGCTTTCCGATCAGGTTGAGTTCATGATCTGGGACTGCTGTCAGTATAGACCATTAATATGTGTGCCAGCTCTCTTAGAAGCGAAGTCCTGTTGCACTTCATGCAAGTGAGCAAAGCGTGTCTGCTGAGCCAACTGACATTCCGATGCTGGTCGGGCTTTACATCACGGCGACCTATTGGTTCACAGCTTCCACTTCCTTAGCCAATCCTGCTGTCAGGATTTCATTCCTCTCAATGATGGCCTTCAGGTTCCTTCATCGCAAACGGCAGGGTGATTGTCTGAGTCTTGGATTTCAGCACTAGCTTTGCAGTGAATTCATGTGGTTCGGCGGGCGCAACGCTGCTTTCAAAAGTGCTGGAATCTTGGGTTATTTTTAAAGGTAGTCTTTCCTTGGCAGTGCCGCGATCAATGATGACGGTTGCTTGCAGTTGCTTTGCGGATTTGGACATTGAGAAGCGGAACCGTTCGCCGTCAGGCGTATCCACGATGGAAAGTTCACCATTGGCAAGCTTGCATTTCACAATGAAAGGTTCCGGAGCGTGATGTGGAGCATGGGCAAGTGGCGCCAATTCAAACGGGCTGGATCCATCCGGTGAAGCAAAGGTAATGGTGGCCGTGCGCAAAGCTGAGATGTGTCCCAACAATTCAGCGCGCAGTTGCTCCGCCAATTTCCTCCCGGCGCTCACCGATAATTTATCATCGACCGCAATAGCAATATCGGTATGCAACCTGTGGCCTAACCACCGCGCTTTCGCACTCACAATCTTCATACCCTTCACATGTTCGGCGGCATGTTGAATCTCGTCAACAATGGCTGGTTCAACACCGTCGAGTGCGCGAACCAAAACTGACTTTGCAGACTGCCAAACAATACCAAGGATAGTGATAGTGATCAGTAACCCGATAATTGGATCGGCGAGAGGAAATCCGGCCCACACACCAAATGCGCCTATGACCACGGCAAGGCTGGTTAAACCGTCAGTGCGGGCGTGATAGCCATCTGCAATCAGAGCCGCACTTTGGATTTCCCGGCCAACTTTAATGCGAAATACGGCGACTAGCTCATTGCCCAGAAAACCAATCACGCCCGCCGCCGCAACCCAACCCAAATAAGTGATGGCTTGCGGATGAATGAGACGGTAGATGGCTTGATAACCAGCAAATACGGCGCTGAACAGAATAATAAGCACAATCAACATGCCCGCCAAATCTTCGACACGACCTAATCCGTAATTGAAAATCTTTGTTGACGGACGACGCACCAGCATAAAGGCAATCCACAAAGGAATGGCCGTCGTTGCATCAGCAATATTGTGAATAGTGTCAGCCAGTAGCGCGATGGAGCTGGAAATATAAACTACCACCAGTTGTAAGGCCGAGGTAATGGCGAGAATGATAAATGACCACTTGATCGCCCATATACCGCGATCCGTGGTTGTTATTGAGGCATCAATGACCCCGTGCGTGTGACCGTGGTCACTGGAACTTTGATCGTGACCCAACGACATTTGAAATGCGCTTTGATTACCAAAGCCGAACCAATCCAGAAATTTTGAAAACATATTTTTTTCTCACAAATATTTGGAAAGAGTTTTGAATTCAGCCATCGCGTCTCGCACGGCTTTTCCGCCTTCGCTTGCTGCATCAGTAATGCAGTGTTCCATGTGATCTTGGATCAAGGTGCGCTTGGCGAGGTGGATGATACTTTCAGCGGCTTGGAGCTGTTGGGCGAGGTCCATACATGGGCGGCCTTCAGTCATCATGGCTATTATGCTGCCAATTTGACCTTGGGCTTGTTTCAGTTTTGATATGATGTCAGGATGAGATGCATGTTTCATATAACTACCCTACCCCCTAGGGGGTAGGGTGGCAATGGTCAATTGATATCATAGATACTTGTTGAGAACCTTTGCGTCCAAATGATATGGCCTATAGCAATCTGCCTAGTGGCTTCCAGAACAATGTGCGTGGTTGCCCAAGACTTCAATCACATGGC
The DNA here is from genome assembly GCA_043757105.1 of Aestuariivirga sp. Classification (GTDB taxonomy): domain Bacteria; phylum Pseudomonadota; class Alphaproteobacteria; order Rhizobiales; family Aestuariivirgaceae; genus Aestuariivirga. The sequence goes on from JAYVPZ010000476.1 coordinate 12,199, forward strand.
ATTGACTGACCTGGCCATGGCTGCATTCTTCAACCATGCGTTTAAGCTCCTTGTGCAGCGTCTTGAGTTTCTCAATGCGCAGTTCAACTTGTTTAAGATGCGATTTAGCAATCCTATCAGCCGCTGCACAACTGGTCTCGGGATCATCAGATAGTTTCAGAAGCTCCCTGATTTCCTCAATGCCAAAACCCAGCTCACGGGCATGGCGAATGAAGGCCAAACGCTTCACATCAGCCTGCTCAAAAAGACGCCGGTTCCCGTCATTGCGGGAAGGTGAGGGCAAGAGGCCGATATTTTCATAATAGCGAATGGTGGGAACCTTCACGCCACTGGCGAGGGCCGCTTTTCCGATGGCAATTCCAAAATGCATTTTTTGCTTGCTCCTCTAGTCACTAGAGGATGTAGCGAGGCTAATGAGAATTGCAAGGAAATTTAAGTCATGGACACCAAACTGAAACAAACTCGCTTCCGCGTTGAAGGTATGGATTGCGCTGGTTGTGCGACTAAAATTGATACGGCAGTGCGCAGGGTGCCCGGGGTGGAGGATGTTTCGGTGTCGGTCACTGCCGGAACCATGGTGATAACTCATTCCTCAGAGAGTGATCTGGTAAACCTTCAAAAACGTGTAACAGGTCTGGGTTACACGGTATCAACAATTGCTGCGAAGGGCACTTCTACAAAAGCACAAGCAAAGCAAGACCAAGATGCACATGATGATCATGCCGAACACGACCACGCAGAACATGATCACCGCAAAAAATCGCATAAGGAAGAAGCTGTTACTGGTTTACATAGCCATGGCCCAACTACAGGGCCATGGTGGCGTTCATGGGTCTGAAAGCGCTGACATATTCTGGCGTGAAGATTGTCATGCTAACCGGTGATAATCGCCGCACCGCAGACGCTATTGGTAAAATGTTAGGCATTGAGGTTCGCGCCGAACTTTTGCCGCAAGACAAGCAACGCATCGTCAGCGAGTTCAAAGCGCAAGGATTCAAGGTTGCCAAGATTGGCGATGGCATCAATGATGCGCCCGCCTTGGCAGCAGCAGATGTAGGCATCGCCATGGGCGGTGGCACTGATGTAGCGTTGGAAACGGCAGATGCAGCGGTGCTGCATGGTCGTGTGAGCGATGTGGCGTTGATGGTTGATCTCTCCAAGCGCACTATGGGCAATATCCGCCAGAACATTTCAATTGCGCTTGGTTTGAAGGCCGTGTTTCTGGTCACAACAATCGCTGGTATCACGGGTCTCTGGCCCGCCATTTTAGCCGACACAGGTGCAACAGTGTTGGTGACCCTGAATGCGCTACGATTGTTGCAGTTTAAGTCCGCCATAGTGCCTAAAGAAGTGGTGAGCTAAGAACAGTCGAGTTAGAGGAAAACCAAAGGGTATTTTACTTTACATTGATAATATCTTGGATGCGACTTGCGGAAACCTAGGCACTTTCAAAGGCATTTAAGCTCTGGGATTACTTAACTTTAGAGAGAGTCCAGGATTCAAAGATCGTTTATCAAAAATAAATAAAATCAATATGTTAGATTAATTTTTGTTTGATATTTTGATACATTGGGTCGATTCTGTAACAGTCGGCCGTGAAAGATTTTAGTATTGAATTGGTCATCATCTCCTAATTGTCAGATAGTTATCCGTTAAGTCTGAGAGGCTTGCAATTGCGCTTAGTTCGCGCGAATGTTTAAGCAAGAATAATTCATCACAAGAATCTTGGCGAGGCGAAAT
>JAYVPZ010000477.1:0-3528 GCA_043757105.1 Aestuariivirga sp.
GGATCGAAATATCCTCATTGTTCCGGAGGCGCCGTGTTCACCAGCAGCAAAAATCGCCACAAAAGCGCGGGTGCTCCCAAGCACTCCCATAGCCGGACTACTCGACCGGCATATTCGTGTTTGATTGCGCCCGCGCAACCCTTCACTTCTACCACCCAGAAACGGCATCACCGTTTCACTCAAAGCACAGCCATGCCCAAATTATCCCGCGACAAAAGAGAGGGATTGCAGCACCCGCCTTGATTGGATATGAACCCATTATAATTTCAATTTGGGGATTCTCCATGGCTTCGCATTCAACGTCTTCCTCTAATCCTCCAGCACCCGGCACACCCGAAGATTTAGCAACCCACAAGGCCACCTATCAAGGCTTTTTAGATTTCTCGGTCGCAGGTTCGCTCATCTGCCTCTACATCGTCGTGGCCCTCGTGGTATTCCGTTTTGTCAGTAATCCCTTCAACTTAGTCCTCGGCTTCGGCGGCATGATCATCGGCATATTGGCCACCATCATCGCTCTGCGCATGGGCGGCAAATGGATGTTACCAACGGTAATTTTGGTTTTGTACGGGCTGTTCACAGCCATGAACGTGCATATGTCTTGATCGGTAATCACCTTCCATGAAAATCGCGGTTCCCTCCGAAACAGCAGCAGGTGAAAACCGGTGCGCTGCCTCTGCTGAAAGTGTGAAAGCCTTCGTCAAAAAAGGTCTGAAAGTCGCCGTTCAATCGGGCGCAGGTTTAGGGGCGAATATTTCCGATGCCGATTATGTGGCAGCAGGTGCTGAAATCGTCAAAGGCGTGAACGTCGTCAAAGATGCCGACATTGTTCTCAGCATCCGCCGCCCCGCTGATGCCGTTTTGAAAGCCATGAAAAAAGGCGCAGTCCTCGCTGGCGGTCTTGAACCACACGGCGACCAAAAAGCTCTCCAAGCCTTCGCCAAATCCGGCGTCACAGCCTTCGCCATGGAATTGATGCCGCGCATTTCCCGCGCCCAAGCCATGGATATTTTATCATCACAAGCCAACCTCGCAGGCTATAAATCCGTGATCGACGCCGCCGCAAATTATGGCCGTGCATTTCCAATGATGATGACAGCCGCAGGCACTGTGCCCCCCGCCAAAGTATTCATCATGGGTGTGGGCGTTGCAGGCCTCCAAGCCATCGCCACAGCGCGGCGCTTAGGAGCCATCGTTTCCGCCACCGACGTGCGCAAGGCCACTGAAGAACAGGTGAAATCACTAGGCGCTAAATTCGTGTTCGCCGATGTGGCCGATGCAGCAACATCAGGCGGCTATGCCAAAGAACTTTCAGCTGAGGATAAAGCCAAACAAGCCAAGCTCGTGGCCGACCATGTGAAAAACCAAGACATCGTCATCACCACAGCCTTGATCCCCGGCAGACCAGCGCCCGTCTTGATCACCAAAGAAATGGTTGAATCGATGAAGCCCGGTTCCGTGATTGTTGATCTTGCCGTCGAACGCGGCGGCAATTGCCCGCTGTCCAAACCTGATCAGATTGTCGTCCACAAAGGCGTGTCCATCATCGGCACGATCAACCTCGCAGGCAAACTCGCCGGAAACGCAACACCATTATTCGCCAAGAATTTGCAAAACTTCGTTGATCTGATGATCAGCAAAGAAGGCAATCTGGCAATCGATTATGAAGATGAATGCATCAAAGGCACATTGATCGCCAAAGATGGTGCACTGGTTCACACAATGTATGGAGCGAAATAATGGAACAACTGGCCCATAGTGTTGATCCCTTCGTCTCCCTCTTTGCCATCTTCGTTTTAGCTGTGTTCGTCGGCTACTTCGTGGTCTGGAGCGTTACACCCGCCCTTCACACCCCACTTATGTCAGTCACCAACGCCATCTCATCCGTCATCGTCGTGGGCGCTTTGCTCGCCGTCGGAGCTGGTGCCATCGCGTCTGGCTCAGTTGCCGCCATGATCTTTGGTTTCTTCGCGTTGATCTTCGCAAGCGTCAACATTTTCGGTGGCTTCATGGTCACCAGCCGCATGCTCGCCATGTATAAGAAAAAGGAAAAGTGAGATGAGCATAAATCTCGCAAGCCTTCTCTATCTCGTCTCAGGTTCGCTCTTCATCATGGCCCTACGCGGATTGTCGTCTCCCGCCTCGTCGCGCAAAGGCAACCTCTACGGCATGGTCGGCATGGCCATCGCCATGTTCACCACGCTCGCCGTAGCCATGCCCAACAGCCCGCTCGCGTGGGCCTTGATCATCGGCGGTATCGCCATCGGCGGCGGCATTGGCGCTTATCTCGCCCGCACCATTGCCATGACAGCCATGCCCCAACTTGTAGCCGCCTTCCATTCGCTCGTCGGCCTCGCCGCAGTGTGCGTGGCCGCAGCAGCCTTTTATGCGCCTGATGCTTTTGGCATCGCAACTGACGGCTTGATCCATCCCCAAAGCCGCATTGAAATGGCCTTGGGTGCAGCCATCGGCGCGCTCACATTTACAGGTTCCATCATCGCCTTCTTAAAGCTTGACGGCCGCATGTCTGGCGCACCCATCATGTTGCCCGCAAGGCATCTGATCAACATAGCACTCGGCTTGGGCATGCTTGCTTGCATCGTATTGTTCTTCGTAACACCAGCGGCAATCTGGTTCTGGCCAATCATCCTCATCGCCTTCGCATTGGGCCTGTTGCTAATCATTCCAATCGGCGGCGCTGATATGCCCGTCGTCGTATCAATGCTCAATTCCTATTCAGGCTGGGCCGCAGCAGGCATCGGCTTTACGCTTGCCAACACCGCCTTGATCATCACTGGAGCACTCGTTGGTTCTTCAGGCGCTATCCTGTCTTACATCATGTGCAAAGGCATGAACCGTTCTTTCATCTCGGTCATCCTCGGCGGCTTTGGTGGCGAAAGCGCTGGCCCTGCCGCCAAGGGCGAAACCAAGCCTGTGAAACAAGGCTCAGCCGAAGACGCAGCCTTCATGATGAAAAACGCAGCATCAGTCATCATCGTTCCGGGTTACGGCATGGCCGTGGCCCAAGCCCAACATGCGTTGCGTGAAATGGCAGATCATTTAAAAGCTTCAGGCGTTACTGTGAAATACGCCATCCACCCCGTCGCAGGCCGCATGCCCGGCCACATGAACGTGTTGCTGGCCGAAGCCAATGTGCCATATGATGAAGTCTTCGAACTAGAAGACATCAACAGCGAATTCGCCCAAGCCGACATCGCCTTCGTCATCGGCGCCAACGACGTCACCAACCCATCCGCCAAAGACGATAAAACCTCCCCCATCTACGGCATGCCCGTCCTCGAAGTTTGGAAAGCCAAAACCGTAATGTTCATAAAACGCGGCATGGCCTCAGGCTACGCCGGCGTGGACAACCCCTTATTCTGGCGCGACAACACCTTGATGCTGTTTGGAGATGCCAAGAAGATGACGGAAGAGATCAACAAGGCGATGGGGTAGGCTTATTGCACTTATGTAGCATTTTGGAGTAATCTCAAAATATGCAAAGTTCGATCACCGCTCAAAAGCCAAAAA
>JAYVPZ010000478.1:0-3527 GCA_043757105.1 Aestuariivirga sp.
TCATTAATGGGTTATTATCGTTAGTTCTTGAACATTTCAATATGCAGGTCACATCTGATAGCAGTTAAACTGATCTATAAACTCGCCTTGCCCCAGCCTTAGGCAGCCAGAGCGTTCATTCTTTCATCTATGTCGGGGAATTCGTTTAGGCGATTTTGGTCGCCACTGTCGAATGTAAACTTAATTAGCAGCTTCACCGTACGCTGTCAAGCATTATTCCTATATTTAGGATTTTATTTTGCGACCAATCTGGCTCACCCCTCTCCCCGCAATTGCACCTTGCCAGTTCGTGCGAACACAGCGAAACAACGAACCAACAATAAAACAGCACCCCACCGAAAAGTTACAGGACGTCCAAAATGAAATCTCATGCGAAAGTTGTCATTGTTGGTGGCGGCGTGATGGGCGTGGGGTTGCTTTATCACCTCGCTCTCGAAGGCTGGGATGACATTGTTCTGATCGAGAAAGGCGAACTCACGTCTGGCTCCACATGGCATGCTGCTGGGCAATGCCCGCAATTCAATGGCTCGCTCAACATGACCAAGGTGCATAATTACGGCACGCAGCTTTATCCACAATTGGAAAAGCTCACTGGTCAAGCCGTGTCTTGGCATGGGTGCGGCGGGCTTCGATTGGCCACCACCGATGAAGAGGTGAACTGGCTGAAATATGTCTATGGCATTTCAAAGCTGGCTGGATATGAAGCGGAAATTATTGGGCCATCAGAGATAAAGCAATATCATCCCTATCTCGATACATTCGGTGTGAAAGCTGCCTTCCGTACAGTGACCGACGGACACGTAGCACCCGCCGACATCACCAATGCCATGGCGGCTGGAGCGCGGCAGCTTGGTGCTGAAATTTACCGCCGAACACGGGTGATGGACATCAAGTTGCTGCCCAATGGCGAGTGGCGGGTATTCACTGAAAATGGCAATATTGATTGTGAGCATGTAGTGAATTCCGCTGGCTCTTATTGTGACGTCGTGGCGGGTTGGACGGGGCACATCGCACCGATTGCAAACATGCTGCACCAATATGTGATCACTGAACCCTTGCAGGAACTCATCGACCTGAAGCATGAGTTGCCCGTGGTGCGCGACCCCTACTCCCACGCTTATCTGCGGGAAGAAACCAATGGCATTCTTGTGGGGCCATATGAAACCGCAACGGCTCATGTGTGTTGGGACGGCAATCAACCGCGCTGGGATTATGAGAGCGAGCTTGAAGTGAATGAGCTTGACCGGATTATGCCATGGCTTGAGAAGGCCACAGAGCGTTTGCCAATTTTTGCCAACTCAGGCGTGAAGTCGATTGTCTCTGGTGCAATCACCCACACGCCAGACGGGGTCTATCTTTCTGGCCCCGCGCATGGCCCGAAGAACTATTGGATGCATTGTGGCGCTTCGATTGGCATCTGTCAGGGTGGTGGTGCGGGCAAATATTTGGCGCAGTGGATGGTGCATGGCCAAGCGGAAATTAACATGCGCGAGTTTGACCCGCGCCGGTTTGGCACTTGGGCGACGAAGGATTACACCACGGAAGTTTCCATCGCTGATTATCACCACATGTATTATTGCTATAAACCCGGTGAGCAACATTTGGTAGGGCGTGGACTTCGCAAATCGGCGCTTTATGAGACGCTGAAATCGGAAGGCGCGCAGTACCAACAGATTTTTGGTTGGGAGCGTGCGCGTTGGTATGACAAATCGGGCAAAGGCGAGGATTTCTCATATCGCCGCTCAAACCAATGGGAAGCCGTTCGCACTGAGGCGTTGGCAGTGCGTGAGCGCGTGGGATTGATGGATCTTTCGACCTTCTCAAAATATGATGTGAAAGGGCCCGACGCCTACGCTTTCTTGGATCGCATTTGTGCAAACAAAATTCCAACCAAAGTTGGCGGCATCATGTTGGGGCACCTGCTCACCAAAGATGGTTTCATTGAGTCTGAAATCACCGTCACGCGTATTGGCGCTGAACATTTCTATGTTCTGTCTGCCGCCGTGGCGCAGCTGCATGATTTGGATCAGCTCAACTGGCGCAAACGCGCTGAAGAGAACTTCACAATCACTGATATCACTGATGATTACGGCGTGTTGGTTCTGGCTGGCCCACGTGCACGCGACACACTTGCTCCGTGTACGGATGAAGATTTGTCATTCCGATGGCTGAATGGCCGCATTGCAAAAGTGGCTGGCATCGCAGGAGTGCGTTTGTTGCGTGTGAATTACGTCGGCGAACTTGGATGGGAACTCCATGTGCCGATGAATGAGCTGAAACAAGTTTATGATGCGGTCATGAAAGCCGGCAAGCCACATGGCATTCAACTGTTCGGCACTTACGCCATGAACTCCCTGCGTATGGAAAAAGGCTATCGTGGCTGGGGATCAGAACTCACCACTGAAATTGATATTTTTGAAGCGTCGATGGACCGATTCATTCGACTTGAAAAGCCAGACTTCATCGGCAAAGCTGCAAGCCTTTCCAAAAAACAGTGCGGCCCGCGCATGGTTCTGTCTTACCTTTCAATCGACAACACTGATTCAGATTGCATGGGCAATGAGCCAGTTTACCATGACGGTAAAATTGTCGGCGTCACCACATCCGGCGCTTATGGCCACGCGGTTGAAGCATCTCTGGTGTTTGCATATGTTGATCCAAAACTGACGGCGATTGGTACAGAATTTGAAATTATGGTATTAGGAGAGAAACGTAAAGCGCGGATCATTCCAGAATCAATTTGGGATGCCGCGAATGACCGATTAAAGGCATAATGGCGCTCGCTAAAAACAAACCACTGATCGGCATTACCGCAATGGTTTGCGCCATGTTGCTGTTTCCCTTTCTGGATGCAGTTGCAAAACATTTGGGCAATCAAGGCATTCCAGTTCCAGAAATTGTTTGGGCGCGGCAATTTTTTGGGGCGCTGTTTTTGATTCCATTGCTGATCAAGCGTGAAGGTGTTCAAGCACTTCGCCCCCGTGATCAAACACTAAACTTGGCGCGAAGTGTTTTAATTTTGGCGGCAACTGCAATGTTTTTTGGTGCACTACGCTATCAAGGCATTGCGGAAACACTTGCAATCTATTTCGTGCAGCCGCTGGTGATCACAGTTCTGGCGCCGTTTCTTCTGGGCGAGCACGTAGGCATCAGGCGGTGGATTGCAGTGCTGATTGGCTTTACGGGTGTTCTGATCATCATCAGGCCCGGCTTTCAAGAATTGAATTTGGGCGTATTGCTGGCGTTTGGTTCGGGTGTGTGTTCGGCACTGTCTCTGCTGCTCACACGGTATTTGGCTGGATCAAGCAGCGCACTGGCGACTACGTTTTACAACAGTTTATTTGGAGCAGCAATTGCTTCTGTCATTGTGTTCTATTTTTGGAAAACCCCAGATCAACACCAAATTATGATGTTTCTATTGCTGGCGGCAATTGGCACCACCGGAAATTATCTCACAGTTTTGGCTTGTGAATATGCCGAGGTTTCGCTGCTCGCACCTTTTGGCTATGCCGAAATGATCAATGCGG
>JAYVPZ010000479.1:0-13898 GCA_043757105.1 Aestuariivirga sp.
AACGCCGAGCGATCCTGAGAAAACCGCCGCAACCAGTTTGATGCTTGCCAGTGCTGCACTCGATAACATCGAGATAAAAGCGACACGTTGTTTTTCAAATTGATCGGACTGATTTTGCATGTTGGCCTTTAAGCAATTTATAGCAGGGCTTGTAAACAGGGGTTTGGCCGCGCTTAACTGGTTTTATGAGTGCGCTATCAGATTCATTGATTCCCCATGGAAAATTCCGCAAGGCAGGGGCCACGACATTTGGCATTCTTTTTCTGTTGGAATCATTGGTTCGCGCATTTAACTCCGGCGTGCTATCCATCCAAGCTTATGATCTTTTGGGGTCAACCCGTGCCGTCAGCATTCTGGGCACTTGTGTTTCATTCACGGTCCTATTGATAACACTCTGCATGCCTTATTTATTTGGCCAAATGCGCCGGCGCTGGGCCTATACGATTGGCGGGTTGATGTTGATTGGTGGCAGCATCGCTCTGGCCAGTTTTACACTCACAGGGCAGGTGGCTGGCCTGATCCTGCGCAATTCAGGTGCATCGATCATGAATGTTACTTTGCAGCTTTATATCATGGATCATATCCGCAAAACGGAACTCACACGCTCCGAACCATTGAGGCTTGCAGTTTCAACAATCGCGTGGGTGGTTGGCCCGGTTTCAGGCGTTTGGCTTTATACAAATTATGGCCCGCTTTTTCCTCAGTTGGCCGCCATGGCCGTGGGTGTTCTCGTTCTTTGCGTGTTTTGGTATTTGCGCCTGCAAGAAAATACCACCATGCCCTCAGGCACGCTGGCACCGTTTAATCCATTGGCCAATGTGGCCCGCTTTGTGGAACAGCCGCGCTTGCGCCTTGCATGGGCCATCGCCTTTGGCCGTTCATGCTTTTGGGGCACGTTTTTCACCTATGGACCACTGCTGATGATTGAAGGCGGCATGAGTAAATTTTCAGGAGGCATCGTTATTTCTATCAGCCAATTTTTCCTGCTCTCAACTTTTGGCTTTGGCGCACTGGCCAATCGCATCGGCGTAAGAGGTGTGATCGCGATGTGCTTCAGCGTCATTTCCGTCAGCACTATTTTGGCAGGGTTGTTTGGCGTTCATGCGCCAATCACAGCGGCGGCCCTGTTGCTGCTGGCTTCTCTATTTGCCTCTGGCATAGACGGAGTAGGCGGCATTCCTTATCTGCGCGCCGTTCGGCCAAGCGAAAGACAACGCATGACTGCTGTTTACCGCACCTTTATTGATTTTTCCGAACTGATCCCCGGTTTCATATTTGCAATCGCTCTTTCCTATTTCGATGTATCAATTGTGTTTGTCATTTTAGGCGTGTGTCTCAGCGCGTTGGCTATTTTAGTGTGGCGCTACTTGCCAAAATCAATGTAGAAAACAAACAATGACGCAAAATATAACAACTGGCCACATCGCATTGATGGATCGTGCAAGGGCAAAAATTAAAAGCATTTCCGCCGCTGATGCGCTGGAAATGCAAAAAACGCCGATACGATCATCATCGATATTCGAGATGTGCGCGAGTTGGAGAGAGAAGGGCGCATCCCCGGTTCGTTTCACGCGCCGCGTGGCATGCTTGAATTTTGGGTTGATCGCGAAAGCCCCTACCACAAACCAATTTTTGCAGAAGACAAAACCTTCATCATCCATTGCGCCAGCGGTTGGAGGTCTTTGCTGGCCACCGAGCTTTTGCAAGACATGGGCATGAAACCTGTTTTGAATCTCGAAGGTGGATACACAGCCTGGAAAGAAGCAGGCGGCACAGTTGAAGAATATGGAAAAAAACAATGAGCAAACCAACACTTGTTATCGGCAATAAGAATTACTCATCATGGTCGCTTCGTCCCTATATGGCACTTTCGATGGTCGGCATTGATTTCGATGAAAAACTAATCAAATTTGGCGACCCAGCATTCAGCAAAGCCGCAAAGAAAATATCCAAGGCAGGTCTCGTGCCAATTCTGGTTCATGGCAAAAACACGATCTGGGATTCGCTTGCGATCATGGAATATGCCGCCGAAACATGGCCGGACAGGAACCTTTGGCCAAAGAACAAAGCGGCCCGCGCCATGGCCCGGTCAGTTTCAGCAGAAATGCATTCTGGTTTTCGAAACTTGCGAAATGCATGCCCCATGAATTTGCGCCGCGCTATCAAACCAGTGCCAATGAATGACGACATCAATGCCGATGTCGCGCGGATTGAAAGCCTATGGCGCGAATGCCGCAAAGCTCACGGTCGCGGCGGCCCGTTTTTGTTTGGAAAATTTTCGATTGCAGACGCTATGTTTACACCCGTCGTCACGCGGTTTGAAACTTTCGACATCAAAGTGTCAACCGAAACCCAGCACTACATGAACGCGATTTTAGCAACGCATGCTTTCCATAATTGGAAAGCAGGCGCGCTGAAAGAGAAGGAAGTTTATGCCAAGGATGAGGTGGATTAATTGAACTTTTAATTGAGACGGGAAACTCGTCCACCCGCATGCCTTATCGCATGACCTGCTATTTCCAGCTCCAGCAATATCGTAACCACCTGTCCTGCTGCCAGTCCGCTTTCTCTGATCAAATCATCAGTCTCAATCGGAGACGGCGATAACAAAGTTAAAACGCGTTCACGCTCAATTTCCGAAACAGCACTTGGTTCCAACACTGGCGCAGCTTCAGCTTCGAACAACATGCCTTGAGGCGCATAACTTGGAATATTCAGCGCATTCAAAACATCGTCAATCGACGTCAAAATATTCGCACCGTCCTTGATGAGTTTGTTGGTGCCTTCGCACCGCGGATCAAGCGGCGAACCAGGCACTGCAAAAACTTCGCGGCCTTGTTCGGCAGCAAAACGTGCGGTGATGAGGGATCCCGATCGCATAGCGGCTTCGACAATGATCACAGCTTTGGCCATGCCTGAAATGATGCGGTTGCGTCGTGGAAAATGTTCGGCTTTCGGCGCGGTGCCGGGCAACATTTCGCTTATTAATAATCCACGCTCGCCAATCGCGCGCTGCAGCTTTTCATTTTCGGGTGGATAAAAGTGATCAAGACCACCCGCAAGAACGGCAGCAGTCTGTGCATTCACCGAGGCCTCATGGGCGGCTGTGTCAATGCCACGTGCAAGGCCGGACACAACGAGAAAACCTGCCTCGCATAATCCATGCGCCAATTGACGCGCAAACTTCATGCCCAAGGCCGAAGCATTGCGCGCGCCCACAATGGCAACGCTTTTCATTTCTGCAAATTCCAGCTTACCACTCACACAGATCATCGGTGGCGGTGATGGTACATGCGCCAAATCTGGCGGGTAGCCCACTTCTCCAATAGCCACAAAATGTGCGCCAATGTCTTTTGCGCAGGCCATGTCCTGTGCCGCCGCACCAGCCGAATAGACTTTCAAGGCTTTGCGCCTTCCGCCCCGTTGCGAAAGTTCGGGCAGCGCATCGATGGCAGCCGTTGCGGTTTTGTAAGCACCTATCAATTGGTGAAATGTAACTGGCCCCACATTTTCAGTTTGGTTCAAGCGCAGCCAATTCAAACGCTCAAGGTCTGAAAGCTGGCGAGGGGAGATCACTTTTTTGAACCCAGAGATATTTTGGATTCTGTTTTATTCATCAAACGGCCAATGTTGGGGCGGTGCATGATCCAAATGACCACAGCAAGAACTGCGGTCGGTAAAGCCAGTTCCAAATGCCCCAACAGCAAAGCCCAAATCGGCAACAACATTGAAGAAGCAAGTGCGGCTAATGATGAGAATTTGAATGCAAATGCAAAGGCCAGCCACACCGCCAGAAAGATGAGAGCAATGGGCCAATAGAGTCCAAACAACACGCCTATCAAAGTGGCAACGCCTTTGCCGCCCTTAAACCCTAACCAAACGGGAAATATATGCCCTGCCATTGCGCCAAAAGCGGCGGCAAGCGAGGCGTTGAAATCATAGTAATGTGCGGCGATGAGGACTGGAATTGTGCCTTTTAAAACATCGCAAATCAGCGTGGCGATGGCGATTGGCTTGTTGCCAGTGCGCAAAACATTGGTGGCCCCAATATTGCCCGAGCCAATGTTTCTCACATCACCAAGCCCAGCCGCTTTTGCCAGAAGCAAGCCAAAAGGCACTGAGCCGAACACATAACCAAGAATTGCCGAAAGAAATAATTGCATTGTCATGCTCCCCCTTTAGGAAGCGTAATTGTAAACGCTGTTTCCTGCAACCACAGTTTCAATCGCACGGCCTTCAAGTGTACGGTCTTCAAATGTCGTATTTTTTGAGCGAGAACATAGTTTTGCGGCTTCTACCTTCCAGTTGAGATGAGGATCAACAATAACGAAATCAGCGGGTGCTCCAGCGGCAAGTCGACCCGTCTCCAACCCCAGAAGCGTAGCTGGCAAATGAGACATTGCTTCCACCAATCGCTCTAAAGGCATGTTTTCACTGTGATAAAGTTGCAACGCTGCGCTCAACATAGTCTCTAAACCGATTGCGCCAAATGCAGCCTCGGCAAAGGGCAGGCGCTTGGTGTCATCGCTTTGCGGGTTATGGCCCGAAACAATCACATCAATAGTGCCATCAATAACCGCAGCCACCAAAGCCCGTCTGTGGTTCTCATCGCGCAGCGGTGGTGAGAGCTTAAAGAAAGTTCGATAAGCGCCAATATCATTTTCATTGAGTACCAGATGATTGATTGAAACACCACAGGTCACGGGCAATCCCTTGGCCTTTGCCGCGCGCATAACCTCAACCGAAGCAGCACATGAAATTTGCGCCGCATGATACCGCGCACCCGTCATTTCCACGAGGCGGAGATCGCGCTCCAGCATAATCACTTCAGACATCGCGGAATTGCCCGACAGTCCTAATCGAGAAGCTGCCTCGCCAGAGTTCATCACACCCGATGAAAGCGTCGGCTCTTCCACATGCTGCACCACCAACATATCAAAATCTTTTGCATACATCAGCGCCCTGCGAAACATATTGGCATTGGCCACAGCCTTGGTGGCATCCGTCACAGCCACAGCGCCTGCTGATTTTACGAGACCGATCTCGCTCATCAACTCGCCGTTCAGGCCCTTGGTAATGGCCGCCATCGGCACAACCCGCACAAGGGCCGTATCCCGCGCGCGCCGCAAAACATAATCCACAATCGCAGCATCATCGATCACAGGCTGGGTGTTGGGCATCACGATCATCGTGGTCACACCACCCGCCGCCGCTGCCTCAGAAGCCGAAGCCAAAGTCTCGCGGTATTCGGTTCCGGGTTCGCCCGTTGACACATGCATATCAATCAGGCCGGGGATCAACAGCTTGCCCCTGCAATCCGTCACATCAGTGCCAGCGCCAACCATCCCGCGCGTCACCTGAGGCCCCACAGCCAAAATCCAGCCGTCCTCAACCAGAATGCCGCCCGTGCCACTCAAACCCTGAGCAGGGGCCACAATCTGCGCGTTGATCCAGGCGCGGCGTTTATGGGCGTTGCGACTGATCATGCGCGTGCCCTGTTGCGTGAGAGTGCATCAAGCACAGCCATGCGCACCGCCACACCCATTTCAACCTGTTCACGGATCACCGATTGCGCGCCATCAGCCACACTGGAATCGATCTCAATGCCGCGGTTCATGGGGCCGGGGTGCATCACCAAAGCGCCCAGTTTTGCAAAGCTAAGCTTCTCTTCGGTCAACCCATAGAAATGATAATATTCGCGCTGAGAAGGCACAAATGCGCCGCTCATGCGTTCTAATTGCAAACGCAGCATCATAACTACATCTGCCCCATCCAGCCCGCGCTTCATGTCGTGAAACACGTCCACGCCAAAATTGGCGATGCCAGATGGCAGCAAAGTTGAAGGCCCAACCACGCGCACCGAAACGCCCATCTTGCCTAACAATTGAATGTTCGACCGGGCCACCCGTGAATGCAAAACATCGCCACAAATCGCAACCGTCAAACCCTGCAACTTGCCAAAATGGCGCCGTATCGTCAGCGCATCTAGCAGCGCCTGCGTGGGGTGTTCATGTTGCCCATCCCCCGCATTGATCACAGCACAACTCACCTTCTGCGCCAGCAATTCAACCGACCCCGAAGATTGATGCCGCACCACCAGAAAATCAGGGTGCATTGCGTTGATTGTCATTGCAGTATCAAGAACAGTTTCACCCTTTGAAATGGCCGAAGTCGAAACCGCCATATTCATCACATCAGCCCCCAACCGCTTGCCCGCAATTTCAAATGAACTCTGTGTTCGTGTTGAGGCTTCAAAGAACAAATTCACTTGTGTCAGCCCAGCCAAAACAGGTTTGCGCTTATCACTGGAACGATTCACCTCAACATAGGTTTCGGCCAAATCGAGCAGAGCCGGAATTTCAAGTGGAGAAAGATCAGAAATACCCAGCAGATGGTGGGCTTTCAAAAGAGCAGGCCGTGCGCGATGCGATGTCATTAAAAACGCTGCTTAGGGCGAAGCGGGGCAGGGTGCAAGGGCTGAAATTTATGTAAGTCAAAAGCCTATCTAGTAATTTTCCGCGAATTGCTAAAGGTTATCAATCAAGCGAGCATAAGCGATTTTGCTTCTACTAAAGTTCGTTCAACCACGTTTCTTTGATATTTCGGCTTAATAGACAATAGTTTGTCAACAACTTCAGAATCGGTATTCAAATCGTCTATGTGCGATTTTAAAAATATCAGTGTTGAATAAAGTTCGAGATCCAAACCGCTTTTGCCTTTAAGAGCACTAAGTATTCTGTCTATCGCGGACTTGTTTTCGGAAATGTATGCATCACCTCTGCTTATTATCTTGTCGGCATCTTCACCGGGGCCGATCTCAAATGAGCTTCTATTTTTGTCGTATGTTACTGTAATTGCTTTCAACGAGTTAAGTGAATCCAGTTCGGAATCCAATGCGCGTGAAAACGGACCATATGTATAAATTGTAAAGTCGTACCCAGTCTGAACTTTACCAGCATCTTCCACCAAATGAACGAATTTCTGAGCAGCCTTCTTTCCAATTGGTCGTGTGTCACCTACAAATTTAATAACATATGTAACAAGCGCACGCCGTACGTCATCAGTGATTATGCTCATTTAACCCCTCCCGCTCATGATAATTTTCTGGGCTTCTTTCTGGTGGCAATGCGGAACGTAAAGCCGTTTTTGATTTATAGTTTCCAAACCGTTAACAACTGATGATCGATTCGCCAACGGAACAGATTTGGGTGTGCTGCTATTTTCGGTTTTAACGCGAATTTCTTCATTTGAAAATTTGTACCACGATTTGCTCGCATCACGAACCACAGGGTTAAATTTTTCTAGCTCTTTAGCTTTGGATTCAAACTCGGCAATATCTTCACTGCTGGGCACCTCAGGTGTCCAGCATACCAATCTATGATGTTCTCGATCACAAATAATCTTACCATGTTCACCACCCTCTCCATTAGCTAGTTTCCCCAGAACTTTCCAATCATCCCAAGCTATATAGTCTTTTATCTTTGCAGGTTCAGGAAAAGTCCCTTTGCTTTTCTCAAGCAACTCAGCGAGCGCCATTTCATAATGATAATCATAAATTGAACGAGTTTTATGATAATAGACCTGTGTAAACATCATATATCTAGCAATAATAAGTCCTTCGACGGCGTGCAGTCCACTTTCGTCAACGCCTACCGTCATTCCCCCTTCTCCATCAGGGCACAGGCAAATAGATTCGACGAGCCTATCGAGATCGTACCGACCATAAGTTACACCAGCATGATGGGCATCACGCAAAAGGTAATCCATTCTATCTGCATCCATCTGGCCCGAAATTAGCTCCCGCCAAACGATAGTGTCTGCACTAACCATTGATGGGCTAAAAAAAGAAACGATATCGTCAACAGCCAGACCAGTGTTATTTTTGTTCAATGGATGATTTTTGATTAGATCGCCAATTTCGGACTGAGCAATGAACGCAGAATATTCCTCGTGTTTATAACGTCGATTTGTTTTCTTGTTTATCGGAAATAGCTCTTCTCCCGCGTGTGAAAATGGTGCGTGGCCGAGATCATGTGTTAGTGCTGCAAGTCGGACAAGTTGGCGCTGCCTTTCAAATCCGGCATCATTGAATTGGTGTTCTGAACGCAGAATTTCTCTGTCTTTATTAACAATGCTATCAAACAATCTTGTAGCAACATGCATGACGCCAAGTGAATGTTCAAATCTCGTATGCATTGCACCTGGGTAAACATAATCCGTCCATCCCAACTGTCGAACCCGCCGCAATCTTTGAAAACAAGTAGAGTTTATTATATCCCACTCAAGTTGATTTAATTTAACAAACCCATGCACTGCATCTCGAACTGAGTATCTTTCGTCCACGGTGATTCCAATTTCAAATTGACACCATCAAAGCTAGTTCATTACATTGTGGCATTTCAATAGATTTAGGATACTTTTTTAACAATATTGGGTTTCTGTTTGATGGTCTTTGCTTGACACGCCAGCATTGAATTGTGGCCACTGTATGCATATTTATTCGGTTCTTTTGCTCTATCTCACCGCGTCCAACAGTGATTGCAAAATATAGGTCGCTGCCAATTTGTCCACATTCGCGGCCCGCTTCGCGCGGCTTATGTCGGCTTCGATCATCGTGCGGGTCACCACGACTGTTGACCAGCGTTCATCCCAAAAGATGATTGGTAACGGTGTCAGCTTGCCTAAGTTCCGCGCAAAGGCTCGTGTTGATTGCGCGCGCGGGCCTTCGGAATTATCCATGTTGATCGGCAAGCCCAGAACGATCAATCCAATATCTTCAACCGCGCAAAACGCGATCAGCTCCTTCGCCTCGGCGGTGAACTTCGTGCGTTCAATTGTATATCGCGGCGTTGCAATCTGCCGCGTCAAATCCGATGTCGCAATGCCAATTGTCTTTGTGCCAAGGTCAAGGCCAATCAGGCGTTTTCCCTTGGGCAGGGCGGCAACAGCAATTTTGGCGGCATCCAACATGGTTGCTCAATAGGCACATTCTGGCCCTTTCGCAAAGTGGCTTGAGAGATTATTGAGGCACATGATGAAAACTGAAAATCCTGCTCGCCCAATTGGCCCAGTGGTTGATCCTATGCCACCCGGCCTTGTGCCCGACCTACGCCCAATCAATGGCCGCTATGTCACATTAGAAGCTCTGAACCCGGTAAAACACGGCCCGCAATTGTGGAACGCCGTGAAAAACCATGATGAAGTTTGGATCTACCTGTTTTCGGGCCCATTTGCAGATGAAGCATCGTTTAAAGAATGGCTGGCAGCCATGGCGGAAAAGCGCGACCCTTGGTTCTATGCTTATATTGTGGATGGCAAGGCGCTGGGTATGGGTTCGTTCATGCGTGCTGATCCGCCTCATGGCGTTATCGAAATCGGCGGAATTTTGATTTCGCCAGCCTTGCAACAAACGCGCGCTTCCACCGAAGCAACTTATTTGTTCATGCAACACGCCTTTGAAAGCCTCGGTTGTCGCCGATTTGAGTGGAAGTGCAATTCTTTAAATGCGCCATCTATCGTGTCGGCCAAGCGTTTTGGATTTACCTTTGAAGGTATTTTCCGTCAACACATGGTGGTTAAAGGCCACAACCGCGATACGGCTTGGTTCTCGATCATTGATAGCGATTGGCCACACATTAAGGCTGGCTTCGAGAAGTGGCTCGACCCTGAAAATTTTAATGCTGAAGGAAAGCAGAAAGCAAAGTTGCAGCTGCGCTAGACTCTTGCTAGGAAGCGCCGAAAGAACTTGAGGGTGTTTCATGTCGGTTGACGAAAAAACAGTGCGGCGCGTGGCGCGGCTGGCGCGCATAAAAGTGGCGGATGCTGATCTGCCGAAGCTTGCTGGAGAGTTGAACGTTATTCTCAACTTTGTTGAGCAACTCAATGAAGTGAACGTAGAAAATGTCGAGCCGCTCACCTCAGTGGTCGAGCAAAACATGAAAAAGCGCAAAGACGTGGTGACCGACGGTCACTACCCCAAAGCCATCACCCAAAACGCAGCCGCCAGCGAGGATGATTTCTTTATGGTGCCGAAAGTTGTCGAATGACCAACCTTACAAATTTCACCATTGCTGAAGCCCGCGCCAAACTAAAGGCCCGCGAATTCTCGGCCCTTGAACTCACTGAAGCCTATATCTCGGCCATTGAGAAAGCTAAAATTCTCAACGCATACGTCGCCCAAACCCCAGATCAAGCCCGCGCCATGGCGAAGGTTTCTGACGCAAAACTCGCAAAAGGCGAGGGTGGGGCGCTCGAAGGCATTCCGCTGGGCATCAAAGATCTGTTCGCCACCAAAGGCGTGCACACCCAAGCTTGCAGCCATATCCTAGATGGCTTCAAACCTGGTTACGAATCAACCGTCACGCAGAACTTGTGGGATGCGGGAGCAGTCATGTTGGGCAAGCTCAATATGGATGAATTTGCCATGGGCTCCTCAAACGAAACCTCATACTACGGCGGCGTGACGAACCCTTGGAGGCGCAACAATTCAAACGCTGCTTTGGTTCCCGGCGGTTCTTCCGGTGGGTCAGCAACAGCCGTTGCCGCCCACATTTGTGCTGCAGCCACTGCGACTGACACGGGCGGCTCCATCCGTCAGCCAGCCGCCTTCACAGGCACAGTCGGCATCAAGCCAACTTACGGCCGTGTCTCGCGCTGGGGCACAGTGGCCTTTGCATCATCTCTCGACCAAGCTGGCCCCATCACTCGAGACGTGCGCGATGCAGCCATCATGCTCAAAGCCATGGCATCGGTGGATGACAAAGACACAACCTCGGTTGATCTGCCCGTGCCTGATTATGAAAAAGCCATTGGCAAATCGATCAAAGGTTTGCGCATCGGCATTCCAAAAGAATATCGCCCCGATGGTCTCTCATCAGAAATCAATGCCGTATGGGATAAGGGCGCGCAGTGGCTGAAAGAGCAGGGTGCTGAGATTGTGGAAATCTCGCTGCCGCATACAAAATATGCATTGCCAGCTTATTACATCGTGGCCCCCGCCGAAGCCTCCTCAAACCTAGCCCGTTATGATGGCGTCCGATACGGCCTACGCGTGCCCGGTGATGACCTGATCGACACTTACGAAAAAACCCGCGCCGCTGGCTTTGGCAAAGAAGTGCAGCGCCGCGTGATGATCGGTACTTATGTGCTGTCTGCGGGTTATTATGATGCGTATTATGTGAAAGCCCAAAAAGTCCGTACACTGATTAAACAGGATTTTGACAAGGCGTGGGCAAAGGTTGATGTTGTGTTGACACCCGCCACACCAAGTGCCGCCTTTGCGCCCGGCGAAATCACTGATCCGGTGCAGATGTACTTGAACGACATTTTCACTGTCACAGTAAACATGGCTGGCCTGCCCGGAATCGCCGTACCAGCCGGACTTTCATCCGAAGGCTTGCCGCTCGGTTTGCAACTCATTGGCAAACCTTTCGACGAAGAAACATTGTTCCAGACGGCGCATGTGATAGAGCAAGCAGCAGGCAAATTTACGGCGAAGAATTGGTGGTAAATTAGCCCCAATTTCACCCAGTGCCGTCATTCCCGCGTAGGCGGGAATCCATCACAGTTTAATAACTTGCCCTGAATCGATTCCCGCCTGCGCGGGAATGACGGCATAAATTAAAAACGGTGTTGGTGTTTAAAGCTTCACCAATCTCAAATAAGGCTTCAGCGTTTTCCAACCTTGTGGGAATTTTTCTTTGGCAGCTTCATCTGAAACCGAAGCCAGAATAATCACGTCTTCGCCTTGTTTCCAATTCGCCGGTGTGGCCACTGATTTTGTTGCGGTTAATTGCAACGAGTCGACCACACGCAAAATTTCATGAAAATTGCGGCCCGTGGTCATGGGGTAAGTGAGGATCAATTTGATCTTCTTGTCCGGTCCAATAATCATGACGTTGCGCACAGTCGCGTTGTCGGCAGCAGTGCGGCTTTTAGCGTCGCCGGATGCGTTGGGATGGATCATGCCGTAAAGCTTGGCAACAGTCAGTTGATTGTCGCCAATCATGGGATAGTTCACTTCTGAACCCGTCACATCCTTGATGTCATTTTTCCAACGCAAATGATCATCCACGCTATCAACCGAAATGCCGATCATCTTAACGCCGCGCTTATCAAACTCAGGCTTCAATTGCGCCATAGAGCCAAGCTCAGTGGTGCAAACGGGCGTGAAATCCTTGGGGTGAGACACAATCATGGCCCACGATCCTTCTATATAATCATGAAAGTGAACACGTCCTTCTGTTGTGTCCGCTTCGAAATCTGGAGCAATATCACCAAGTTGCAATGCCATGTGGGCCTCCTGTTGTGGTCTGCTGTCAATATAGCGGGTCAATCGTTCTTTTTAAAGAACAATATTTTAAAACTCCGAACACTTCGTTCTAAGCCTTGATGCGTTCGCCTTTGGGATCATAAAAACTGCCCAACTGAACTCGTGCTTCATAACGCTTCCAAGCCAGCTCAACTTCCCATTTGCCAGACTCGACCCATTCTTTGGTCACACCCTCGGCATGCTTCACATAGCCAAGACCTAGTGACTTGTTCACGCGGTGTCCCCAAGCGCCAGACGTGGTGGAGCCTACATTCACACCATTCCGATAAATTGGTTCTTCATGATAAATCATCGGCGCTTTCTCGCTGTCATCCACCAGCCCAATGCAAATTAATCGTTTTGTTAAAACCGGCACGGCCTTCTGTTTCAACAAGACCTCACGCCCCATAAACCCACCCGGCTTATCCCAAGCAATAGCGAAGCCAAGACCCGCTTCCAAAACCGTTTCCTCGTCAGACATATCATGGCCCCAATGGCGGTATGCCTTTTCCATGCGGGCGTTGTTCATTGTGTGCATGCCAGCAGGGGTCAGATTAAATTCAGCACCTGCGGCTTGAATGGTTTCAAACACATGGCCTGCAAACTCTGCGGGCATATAAAGCTCCCAACCCAGCTCGCCCACATAAGTAATCCGGCTGGCGCGAACCCGCGCGTAGCCGATTTCAATTTCTCTCGACGTGCCAAACGGAAACGCCGTATTCGATAAATCCGCGCCAGAAACTTTTTGTAACAAAGCCCGAGATTTTGGCCCCATGATTGAAAGCATCGGCAATCCCGATGTCACATCCGTCGCAATGCAATGTGCATCCGCTGGTGTGTGCTTCTTCAACCAAGCCATATCACGCGTTTGCGGGACGGCGCCTGTCACTACCAAAAACTTATCTTCAGCCAAACGCGTCACCGTTAAGTCGGCCTCAATGCCACCCCGCGCGTTTGTCCATTGCGTGTAAACAATCTTGCCTGGTTCAACGTCAACATTATTGGCGCTGATCGTGTTCAGCACCTTGCAAGCATCGCGCCCCGCAACCTCAAATTTGGCAAATGATGACTGATCAAAAAACACCACATCATGCATTAAAGCCTTGGCTTCGTGATCTGCGCAAGGGAACCAATTTTGACGGCCATATGAATATTCATATTCACGCTTCACACCGCCACGCGCATACCAGTTTGGCCGTTCCCAGCCATTCACTTCACCAAACACCGCACCCAATTTATCCGTGTACTGATGAAATGGCGAACGCCGCACACCACGCGCGGTTTCAGCCTGGCGGTATGGCCAATGCATGGCGTACAGCAATCCCAGCGTTTCCGTCACACGGTCGTGCACATAATTTTTGTTGGATTGGAATGGATGAATGCGGCGCACATCAATGCCATTCAGATCTACAGGCGCATAACCATTCTTTATCCAATCGGCCAACATCAAACCAGCACCACCTGATGATTGGATACCGATCGAGTTAAAACCAGTCGCCATAAACAGGTTCTTCACCTCAGGCGCTTCACCTAAATAATAACGATTGTCGGGCGTAAAACTTTCTGGCCCGTTAAAAAATAATTGAAT
>JAYVPZ010000480.1:0-3525 GCA_043757105.1 Aestuariivirga sp.
GCGGCGCTCGCAGCCGTGGCGGCCACATGGGTCACATATTTTGCGGCGCTCTATTTAAACTTCTGCGATTTCTCACGCTATGCGCCAGATGAAGCAACAGTAAAAAAAGGCAATCTCTGGGGCTTGCCAATCAACTTGCTTTTGTTCTGTCTCGTTGCAGGCATCACCACCACAGCGGCTTACACTGTTTATGGTGAGTTGTTGCTGCACCCTGACCAGATTTCAGCAAAGTTTGATAACTGGTTCTTGGCGGCTTTGGCAGCACTTACTTTTGCAGTGGCAACATTGGGCATCAATGTGGTGGCGAATTTCGTGTCACCTGCATTCGATTTCTCAAATGTGTTTCCAAAGCAAATCGACTTTAAGAAGGGTGGCTACATCGCTGCTCTGATTGCCTTGGTGCTCTATCCATTTGCACCATGGAATGGTGGTGCGGCACATTTCGTGGGCCTGATTGGTTCTACGATGGGCCCAATCTTTGGCATCATGATGGTAGATTATTATTTAATCCGCAAAGGCAAGCTTGATGTGAACGCGCTTTATCAAGAAGACGGCGAGTTCAAATTTAATAATGGTTGGCATGTCAATGCGTTTATCGCCTTGATCATCGGCGGCCTGTTCTCAACCGTCCTGCCAAACTTCACAACCATCCTGCCAAGCTGGTGGGGTGTTTATGGCTGGTTCTTCGGCGTGGCCATTGGCGGCGGCGCTTACTATGTGCTGAAGAGCATGAAGAAATAGAATTTGCAAAAATCAAAGACGCGCGGGTGGAAACTCGCGCGTTCTATTCGAACTCAGTTTTATGATAACCTTGTAAATACAGGAGAGCCGTCAAGTCGCCGTGGTTTATACAAATAGGTGCAGCTTCTTGCACCTTTGGCTTAGCATGAAGCGCCACGCCCATTCCGGCTTCAAGCAACATCGGAATATCATTCGCGCCATCACCGACCGCGATCACTTCATCCTGTGAAATCCCCCGCGCGGCGCAGATACGCTTCAGTGATTCAACTTTAGCTTCCTTGCCCAAAATTGGCATGGCGACTTCGCCTGTGAGTTTACTGTTTTCAATCAACAACGTGTTGGCACGGTTTTCGTCAAAGCCTAATGCTGATGCTACATGCGATGTGAAGGCTGTGAATCCGCCGGACACTAAGGCAGTGTAGGCGCCATGTGCCTTCATCGTAGCTAAGAGAGTTTTTCCACCCTCCATGAAACTAATCCGTTCACCGAGCAATTGGGCAATCAACGATTTATCGAGTCCTTTGAGCAGACCGACACGTTCCTTGAGCGCTGCCTCGAAATCCAATTCTCCGCGCATGGCGCGGGCCGTAATGTCCTTAATCCGATCCCCAACACCTGCCATTACACCCAATTCATCGATGCATTCCTGATGAATCATAGTAGAGTCCATATCGGCGATCAGCAGTTTTTTTCGGCGGTTGGCTGAAGCAATCAGATTGACATCAATTGGTAAACCTCGAAGAACGTCTCCAAATTTTAAAACATCTGGAAATAATTCAATTTCCGTAGCTTCGCCCTCGGCCAGCCATTTCAACGTCCCGCCATAGTCATGCAATGCTTCCACTACACGGGAATTGATTGCGCCAGAGCCCGGCGCTGCTATGAGAACGAGAACGGAAGTCATATGTCACCAAACAAATCAAAATCAGTACTGCTTATTGCAGGGCCAACAGCCAGCGGCAAGTCTGCTGTGGCCATTGCCCAAGCACGGCTTAGAGGTGGGGTGATTATCAACGCGGATTCGATGCAGGTCTACCGCGAACTGCGCATCATCACCGCGCGGCCGAGTGTGGAAGACGAGGCACAAACACCTCACCGAATGTTCGGCCACATCGGCGGCGCGGAACATTACTCGACCGCGACATGGTTGGCGCAAGCCGAAACCGAAATCGAAACCTGTTGGGCGAGCGGCCAGCTGCCTATCATCTGCGGTGGCACGGGTTTATATTTCACGGCACTGGAGCAGGGCCTCGCCAAACTCCCTCCCATCGATCCTGAAATCCGTGATAAATGGCGAAACTTCCAAGGCAACCTTCATGTTGAGCTTGAACAGCGCCACCCCGAAAGCGCAGTTCGCCTTAACGCCGCCGACCGACAGCGTTTAATCCGTTCACTTGAAGTCATAGAAAGCACAGGCAAACCATTGATTGAATGGCAAAAAAAAGCACACAATGATTCCATTTTAAAAGCCGCTAACGTCGAACGCATTTTTATGGATGTGCCTCGCGATGAACTCTATGCTCGAGCCGAGCGTCGTTTCGATCAGATGTTGGAACAGGGAGGGCTCGATGAAATCCGTTCTCTTCCACCACTGAATCCGGCTCAACCGCTGATGAAAGCCATCGGTGTGCCTGAGCTTCTGGCCTATTTTAAGGGTGAAATCACTTTAGAAAGCGCCAAAATCAAATCCAAAACTGCCACTCGTCATTACATCAAACGCCAAATGACGTGGTTCAAGGGACAGATGAAAAGTTGGTCAATTTAATTCATTGCTCTTGTTCAGATTTGGCCTAGTTTGGAGTAATGTTGAAGATCAAGATGTTTATATATTTTGTAATTTTGAGCGGTGTTCTGCCACTCTTAAGCGCAAACGCAGTCGCCAAAAATCAGTTCGAAACCGCGTTTCAAAATATTGAGAAAAAACTCTGTAGAGTTGTGAACGCAAAAGGTTGTTCACCTACAAATATTAAGCGCACCGCTAAAACAAAACCTGAGAAACCAAAAAATTTAGCGCCCATTGCGCCAGTGATCGCGGAAAAACCAAAGCCGCCGATCCCACGGAAAAAACCAGTTGCCGCAGAAGTCAAATTACCAGAGGCTGTTATTGTCACGTTGCAGGAGGACATTCCGCCAGAGCCTATTGCAACCCAATCACCAGAGCCCATCCCGCCTGAACCTGTTATACTAGTGTCGCCGCCGTTCATCCCAAAAGCGATCAAGCCTCTGACCAAAACCGCAATGCTGCCTCCTGTATTTTTGCCTCCGCCCGCGTTGCCCTCTGATGCAGCAGTATGCCAAGCCGATTTGGCGAAACTCAATGTTACCTTCATTGCAATCTCAGCATATGGCGAGCAGGGCAATTGTGTAATTGCAAATCCAGTTCAGCTCAAATCTTATACTTCAAATGGCGTCAAACTCGAATTTCCTGATCAACCCATTTTAAATTGCGCTTTTGCGTTACATTTCATCAGCTTCATACATGAGAGCGCAGAGCCTTTGATTGTGAAGCAAACATCCCAGCATATCGCAAAACTTTACACGGGGCCGGGCTTTGTTTGCCGAGGGCGTAATGGGGACATTTCGTCCAAATTGAGCGAACACGCTATGGGCAACGCTGTCGATATCGAACGCATACAACTCACCGATAGCCATATCGTTCTGGTGAAAGACGCACTATCCGAGCTTAACAAAGACTATGCTGTGCTTAACACAATCCGCCAAGCCGCCTGCACGTATTTTACAACAGTATTGGGGCCAGGTGCAAATGCAGCTCACGCAAGTCAT